>CAMVDB010000015.1 GCA_947166135.1 uncultured Clostridia bacterium
GTATATTTTCACATACTCAGCTCCTTTCTGTTCCCGCCTATTATATACCAACTTAGCTACTATGTCAATAGGTTGTTAAAGCGAAAGGAGCCATATAATTCCTAACTCCTCACTAAAAAAACGCCTGCGCAGGTTTCCCCACGCAGGCATATTTCTCTATTAGAATTTTAAATCATACCACAGCAGAAAAGCGTAGATCGCGTAGATCCTGCCCCAGTACTGCTCCTCGCCGCCGATGAAGCTTGTCCACAGCTCTCTCAGCGCGTCCTGATCGAAGAACTTCTGCGAGGTCTCGCCGAAGAATTTTTCCTCGATCGGCTTATTGAAGCGCTCATCCGCGAGCCATTTGCGAACGGGTACGGGGAAGCCGACCTTCTTGCGGAAGGCGACCTCGTCGGGGAGCCTAGTGCTCGCCGCCTTACGGAACACGTACTTATTCTGCTCGTTCATGAACTTGTATGCCGCGGGGATCCTCCGCGCGACGTTGAAGAGTCTGAGATCGGAGAACGGTGTATGCAGCTCGATACCGCAGGCGGTGGAGGTACGGTCGGTGTTGAGGTAGATATCGCCCTCGAGCCACAGCGAGATATCGACAGTCAGCTTCTGTGCGAGCGGATCCTGACCCTGCACCTCGTCCCAGAGCTCACGCACGGGATCCTCTGCTTTCACGGCGGGATCATAGTCCTTCATCAGCGACTTGACCACCTGCTCACTCATGATGTGGGAACAGGTCAGATAGACCCAGTCCGACGGGATCTCGCGCTTATGGGCGTTGTAGCCGCCGAAGAACTCGTCGATACCCTCGCCGGAGTAGACGACCTTCGCGTGCTCCGAAACCGCCGCACAGCCGATGGAGAAGGCGACCGCGGAGGCGTCGCCCAGCGGCTGACCCATCTTATCGATGGTGACGGGGAGTCGGTCGAAGTATTCCTCGGGGCTGATCATCTTGACGGAGAACTTCTTGCCGAGTATCTCGGCAGTCCGGCGCGCTAAAGCGGACTCGTCGAAGCCGCTCTCCACATAGCCGACGGTATTGGCGCCCTGCGCGTCGCTCGCCGCGAGCAGATAGGAGGAATCCACGCCGCCCGAGAGGAAGGACTCCTTATACGGCAGCTCGGTATCGCCGCGCTCCTCGTCGAGGATCTCCTCAACGACGTCCTCGATCTCCTTTGCGAAATCATCGACGGACTTGGAATCGTCAGGCTCGAACTGCGGCTTGAAGTAGCGGGTGTCGGTCAGCTTCTCACCGTCGAAGGTAAGGTAATGACCCGGGCGAAGCTTGTACACGCCCTCATAGAAGGTCTCCTCACCGATCGGGTAGCCGTAGAACAGGTACTGCTGCAGCATGCGCTTGTTGAGTGCCTTCTCGATATGCGAATCGGCGACGACTGCGTCGATATCGCCCGAGCAGAAGAGCTCGCCGCCGACAACGGCATAGAACATCTGCTTCTGACCGACCTGATCACGGAACACAAGCGTGATCTGCTTCTCTGTATCATACAAAGCGATCGCGAAAGCGCCGTAGAGGCGGTCGACAAGCGCCGTGCCCCACTTCTCATAAGCGGCGGTCAGGATCGCTTCTTCACGTGCCTCACGCGGGAGCGAGGACTCGACCCCCAGCTCGGCGCAAAGCGCCTTATAATTGCGGATATACCCGCTGAAATAACGGACTTGTACCTTTGCGGACTTCTTTTCCATATACATCCCTCCGTGTCGAATTCTGTCAGAATTATAACACGTCGCCGGGACGCCGTCAATATTTCTTTATTTGTTTAACGGAGAACGGAGAATGGTGAATGGTGAATGGTGAATGGTGATGGGCGGGCAAAGCCCGCACCCGATTAATATTACGTTTGATAAAAAACTGCGTACAAAACCCTATACAGAGCCATAGACGTTTGAAAAGCAGTCGTTATACCAATCCAAAAGCCGTCAGGCTTTCCCGACACCGTTCTCCGTTCTCCGTTCTCCGTTCTCCTCAAACACGCGTCCCTGTACAGGCGGTCGGCGTCAGTCCCCGAAGCTCCACACGCGGATGCCCAGCTCCTCATCATAGCGGCGGGTGATCCTGCCCTGTGCGGGAGTCAGCACGATCTCGCCCGTCAGCCCGATCACGGCGTTCAGCAGATGACCTGTCAGCTGACAGAAGGCGTCGCCCTCACGGTAAGCGAACGCCGCGTGAACATGCAGATACGGCTTGTCCTCATACTCGGTGACGTTGCCGTCTAAGGAGAGCAGCTCCAGCAGCGCTGTGACCTTCTTCTCCCGATAGGTGCGGGACTCTCCGTCAAACACGCCCACGGTCGCCTCACAGCAGCCGCCGATGCCCTGTACCTGAGCGACGTGGATGTTCTCACGCTCGCACACGCTCAAAAGCGAGCTGACGATCTCGTCACCCTTGTCCAGCCTGACATAAACCTTGTTGTCAAACACACGATATTCCATAGTAACCTCCTGTTGATTGATAGTGATGTATAATCAGCCATCGCCCTTGTCGCGGAGCGATAAATCGGGCGGGCATATAAATCTGTATAACAGCCGGATTTATACGGTTATTATACCATAACTCCGAAGGAGATATGGTATAATCAGCCATCGCCCGTTGTCGCAACGCGACAAACTGGGCGGGCATATAAATTTGTATAATAACCGGATTTATACGGTTATTATACCATAACTCCGAAGGAGATATGGTATAATCAGCCATCGCCCGTTGTCGCAACGCGACAAACTGGGCGGGCATATAAATTTGCATAATAACCAGATTTATACGGTTATTATATCACGAGGTCACGGATGTTGCAATATCGGCAGTGAAGATCATGTACAGCGGGTCGCCGGAGACACGGCAGGGACGCGTGTTTGAGGAGAACGGAGAACGGTGTCGGGAAAGCCTGACGGCTTTTGAAGTTATATAAATACTGCTTTTCAACTGTATACGACTCTATATTAAGTCGCTGATGTTGTTCCATAATCAAGCGTATTATAATTCGGGTGCGGGCTTTGCCCGCCCTCCACCATTCACCATTCTCCATTCACCATTCTCCATTCACCCTACACCGTTCTCCTTCTCTACACCCTATTCCCCCTCAAAATGATCTCGACCCATTCTACGGGACCGATCGCGCCGTTTTCCTCTACGCCGAGCTGCTTTTGGAGCGCGACGACGGCTCGCTTGGTCTGCGGTCCGAAGATGCCGTCCGCCGCCACGTCGGGGATCGCGGAGTCGGTGCGGGAAATGCGGCTCAGGTACCCTTGTATCACGCGCACTTCCTCTCCCCTGTCGCCCTCCACGAGGAACCGCCCGGGGTATGGCTCACCGATGGCGCTTTGGTAATTCGCGGGCAGCTGCGCGACGGTCTCCTTGTACGCGCGCTCGATGGTATAGTAGGTCTCGAGGTTGATCTCCCCCGTCACGGGCAAGCCGTAGGCGTTCTGAAATGTAAAGACCGCGTCGCGGGTCATATCGTCAAAGAAGCCGTTGATCGGGATGGGAGCCAGCTGAGGATAAAAGTAGCCGAGAAAGGCGAGGTAATACTGCACCGCCTCGACCTCAACGCCCCGATCACCGAGAGAGAGGGTCGTGCGGAACACGCGCTCCACCTCGGGGATGGTCAGACCCTCGCTGGTCAGCTCCGCGAGGCGCTTCACCGCGGTATAGACGCGCTTGATCTGGTACCACGTCGCCTTGCCGACGATACCGTCGGGCGTGAGGTTGAAGATGCGCTGGAACTCCCTTACCGCCGCCTCGGTCTCGCCGTCATACACGGAGGTCACCGTCAAGGCGGGGATCGCGGGATAATTGCGGCGGATACGGCTCAGCTCGTTCTTGATCGTCCTTACGTCGTCGCCGAAGGAGCCGCGCGACAATGCCGTCCCGGGGTATGACTCCGTCTTGTCGGCAAGCGGCGCGTTCTCCACTATCTCGATATCGTCGCCGTAGTAGTACTTGAGGATCTCCAGGGTATCATAGCCCTGATTCGCCAGCTCCACCGTCCCCCACTGCAGCAGCCCGTCACAGAGCGTGATCCTTCCGTCGCAGAACTTCGCCGCCAGCGGCTCGACAGTCCCCTTGCGGCGGATATAGTTGTTGAAAAGCTCGTCAACGATCAGGCTGACGGTATCGAACACCTCGCCGTTCTCGGTATAGGCGTGGTCATAGCGGGTATCGTTGGTGATATCGAAGTCGTAGCCGCGGCTGGGGTAATACTCGGTATAGACACGGTTGAGGGTATAGGAGATCTGGGCGAGGATATTCGCCCTCAGCGCCGCGGGCGGCCAGCTCGGAAAGATCTCGGAGGAGGCGACGTTCTTGATGTAATCGGTAAAGGGTACGGTCACGTTGCGCGCCTGTGTATTCGGCGCGCCGAGATGGACGGTGACGGTAGTCGGGACGGTCGGCAGTTCAGCCATCTTCTCTCTCCCCCGTCAGCGGCACGAGCGAGATCGGGAGGATGGTCTCGGTCTTGTCGTGGATGATCACGGAGCAGTCGGACAGCTCCTGAAAGTCGGGGTGAAAGATCGTCACCAGATACTCCGCCTCGGGGATCTGTGAATCCTCGAAGTTGAGGGTGCTCTCGATGGAGCGCGCGGGCAGCACCATGTTGTCGACGATGCCGGAGATGTCGGTCACGTCGTTGTACAGGCTGTAGCGAACGCCCTGCCACACCTGCGACACATCCACCAGCACGTTCTTCAGCGGGAACGCCCCGCGCGCTACGCTGATCTGCACCTTGAGCGTGCCGCGCCCCGGGTACTCGCGGATGTATTCCTCGTATTCATCGCGAAAGGGCGTCTCTCCCCGCGGCACGGTACGCGGCTGCGGATAGATCTCATCGGGTGAAACATCGCTGTTCAAATAATCTCTGTACATAGAAGCCTCCATAAAATGTGTTGACAAATATAGGCGGTTTAGGGAGTTAGGAATGAGGAGTTAGGAGTTAGGAATTTTGGGAAAGCCTGACGGCTTTTTGATTGGTATAACAACTGCTTATCATACGCATACGACCCTATATCAGGTTTTTCATGTAAGGAAGGGTCTTGACCCTCCCGCCTCCCGCAAGAAACATTCGCACAGCGACATCGTAGGGGCGGTCATTGACCGCCCGCTGTGACAGAATGTTGTAAGCCCTATCCGACGTTTTCGATATCAATAACGTCCGTCATTCGCGGGCGACCGATGGTCGCCCCTACAATTCCTCATTCCTCACTCCTCACTCCTCACTCCTAACTCCTCACTCCTCACTCCTAACTAACAAAAAGCCCCTTACGCTCCATTCTATGCGGAGCATAAGGGGGAATATGTTACTTTATCATTTTGTCTTGAAGCGGTAGGGTGAGAAATCGAAGGTCGCGAAGTAATCGTCCATCGTCTCGGCGCGGCGGATCAGCTGATGGGAGCCGTCCTCCTTCAAAAGGACTTCCGCGCTTCTGAGCTTACCGTTGTAGTTATAACCCATCGCGAAGCCGTGAGCACCCGTATCGTGGATATAGATCAGGTCGCCGGGCAGGATCTCCGGCAGCATACGGTCGACGGCGAACTTGTCGTTGTTCTCGCACAGACCGCCCGTCACGTCGTACTTGAAGGTACACGGCTCGTTCTCCTTACCGAGCACGGTGATGTGATGGTAGGAGCCGTACATCGCGGGGCGCATCAGGTTCGCGGCGCAGGCGTCGAGACCGATGTAATCCTTGTAGATGTGCTTGGTATGCAGGCAGGTCGCGATCAGCGCGCCGTAGGGCGCCATCATGTAGCGGCCGAGCTCCGAGAAGATCGCGACGTCATCCATGCCCTCGGGGACGAGGATCTCCTCGTACTTCCGACGTACCAGCTCGCCGATCAGCATGATATCGCCGCAGGGCTCCTCGGGACGGTAATCCACGCCGATACCGCCCGACAGGTTGATGAAGCTGATATGCACGCCGCAGCGGTCGCGCAGACGTACCGCGAGCTTGAAGAGGATCGCGGCAAGCTCGGCGTAATAGTCGTTGGAAACGGTGTTGGAGGCTAAGAACGCATGGATGCCGAAGTGCTTCGCACCGTCAGCCTTGAGTCGGGTGAACGCCTCAGCCATCTGATCCTCGCTCATGCCGTACTTCGCTTCACCGGGGTTATCCATGACCTGAACACCGGTACGGGACGCCGCAAGCTCGAAGGTACCGCCGGGATTATAGCGGCAGCATACGGTCTCGGGCACACCGCAGACGCGCTCGATAAAGGGCACGAAGTTGATGTCGTCGAGGTTGATGTACGCGCCCAGCTCATACGCCTTCTTCATATCCTCCTCGGGGGTCACGTTGGAGGAGAACATGATATCCTCGCCCTTGAAGCCGCAGGCTTCACTCATGACCAGTTCGGTCAGCGAGGAGCAGTCTACGCCGCAGCCCTCTTCCTTGAGGATCGAGAGCAGATAGGGGTTCGGGGTCGCCTTGACGGCGAAATACTCCTTGAAGCCCTTGTTCCAGCTGAACGCCTTGTACAGACGGCGGCAGTTCTCGCGGATACCTTTTTCATCGTAAACGTGGAACGGCGTCGGGATATCCTTGATGATATCCTGCGCGATCCCCTTGGTCAAAAACGGTGTTTTTTTCATATACTCATACCTCCCAAGTATTCCTTGTATTGCCAAAGCCTCCCTTTCCTAAGGGAGGTGGGCTCGCCGCAAGGCGAGGTCGGAGGGTTGCCGTTTCATTTTGATTTATATGTGAGACAGCGGCGGAAACCCTCAGTTGCTTCGCGACAGCTCCCTTAGGAAAGAGAGCCGGTGATCGCTTCTTCGATCTGCTGTGCGCCGTCGCCCTTAAGAGCTGAGAACGGATACAGCGCCACGCCCTCGAACTCCGAGAAAAGCTCGTTGAAAAAGTCAAGCTGCTTCTGATACTCGCCCTTATTGAGCTTGTCCGACTTGGTCATCACGATGATGAACGGGATGCCGCTGTCGTAGAGGAAGCGGATCATGTTCATATCGTCGGCGGAGGGCTTATGGCGCATATCGATGATCTGCACCACCAGCGCGATCCTTCTGCCGGCGGCGAAGTAACCCTCGACCAGCTCAGCCCAGCGAAGCTTCTCGACCTTGCTGACCTTGGCGTAGCCGTAGCCCGGCAGATCGACGAGGTTGAACGAGCCGGCGTCAAAGAAGTTGATGGTCGCGGTTTTTCCGGGCTTTGAGCTGACGCGAGCGAGCGATTTTCGGTTGCACAGCTTATTGATCAGCGAGGACTTGCCCACGTTGGAGCGACCCGAAAAGACCACGTCGGGGCGGTCATCCGGGCGCAGCTGAGAGCTAAGTCCCGCGGAATAGGTAAATTCTACATTCAGCATAGGAACTCCGTTTCAGTTAGAAGTTAGGAGATAGGAGTGAGAAGTTATCGGCGGGACACCCGCACCCGAATGATATGGGATTAAAAACTCCTAACTTCTCACTTCTCACTAATTATGCGTTCGCCTCACGGCGTTTGTTGTCCTGTTTCATCGGCTTTTTGCGTGCGGAAGAAGTCTTTCTCGCGACAGCCTTCTCCTCCCCCGCGAGAGCTAATCTCAGCACCTCGTCGACGGTGGATACGGGATGATAGGTGATGTTCTCCCTGAGCTCGGGGTCGAACTCGGAAAGGTCGCGCTCATTCTCCTTAGGGATAATGACGTTGCGCACGCCCGCCTTATAAGCCGCCATGCTCTTCTCCTTCAAGCCGCCGATCGGGAGCACCCTGCCGCTGATGCTGATCTCGCCGGTCATGGCGAAGTCGGCACGCACGGGGATACCGGTCAGAGCGGAGCACAGCGCGGTGGCGATAGTCACGCCCGCGGAGGGGCCGTCCTTCGGAATCGCGCCCTCCAAGGCATGGATATGGATATCGTTGTTCTTATAGAAATCGGGGTCGATATGCCAGCGGTCACAGCGGGTACGGATCGCGGTAACAGCCGCCTTGGCGCTCTCCTGCATCACGTCGCCGAGAGAGCCGGTCAGCTCGAGCTTACCTGTACCGTGCATCACGACGCATTCAAGCGGCAGGAGCGTACCGCCGACAGCGGTCCACGCCAGTCCGTTGACCATGCCGACCTCGTCCTTCTTCGCCGAGATATCGTCGAGATATTTCTTCACGCCGAGGAAGGCGTCGAGGTTCTTATCGCTGACGCGCACAACGGCGTCGGGATCGGAGAGGATCGTGACAGCCGCCTTGCGCAGGATCGCGGAGAGCTCGCGCTCGAGGTTACGCACGCCCGCCTCGCGGGTATAGAAATCGATCACGGCATAGATCGCCTTGTCGGTCATGCGGAAGTTTTTCTTCCTGATCCCGCTGAGCTTCATCTGCTTCGGGAGCAGGTGTTCTTTGGCGATATGGAACTTCTCCACGCGGGTATAGGACGGCAGCTCAATGACGTCCATACGGTCGCGCAGCGGCGCGGGGATGGCGTCGGGATCGTTCGCCGTGGTAATGAACATCACGTCCGAAAGGTCGAACGGCAGGTCGATATAATGGTCGACGAAGGCGAAATTCTGCTCGCTGTCGAGCACCTCCAGCAGTGCGGAGGACGGATCGCCCTTGTAGTCGGCGGAGAGCTTATCCACCTCGTCGAGGATCAGTAAGGGATTGCGTGAGCCGCACTTGCGCAGGGCGTTGATGATACGTCCGGGCATCGAAGCAATATAGGTACGGCGGTGGCCGCGGATCTCAGCTTCATCACGCACGCCGCCCAGCGCGACGCGATAGCTCTTGCGTCCGATGGCGTCGCCGATCGAGGTCGCGATGGAGGTCTTACCGATACCGGGAGGACCCACCAGACAGATGATCTGTCCCTTCGACCGATCGCTGAGCTTACGTACGGCAAGCTGCTCGATGATGCGCTTCTTGACCTTATCCAGCCCGTAGTGGTCGCTGTCAAGCTGTTTTCTTACGGCTTCAAGGTCGATATTCTCCTCGGTCGCGGTATTCCACGGCAGCTCAAGGACGGTGTCTATGTAGGTCTCGATCACGCTGGATTCGTTCGTACCGATGGGCAGGCGCTCGAGGCGGGAGCACTCCTTGAGGAGCGCCTTCTCCACTTCCTCGGGCAGCTTTTGGTCGGCGATCTTCTTGCGCAGCTCGTCGATATCGTTGAACTCGCCGTTCTCGCCCAGCTCGTCGCGGATGACGTTCATCTGCTCACGCAGGAAGTAGTCGCGCTGGCTCTGGTCGATGCGGGAGCGCGCCTTGTCCATGATGTCCTGTTCGACGGTCATGATGAAGATCTCGTTCTGCATCGCGTCGATCAGCACCTCGAGACGGTCGGAGAGATCGACGGTCTCCAAGATGATCTGCTTGATCTCGGCATCGAGCATGACATTGGAGGCGACGTAGTCCGCCAGCTCCCCGGGCTCGCTCGCCATTCCGATCTTGAAGAGGATGTCGGGCGGCAGCTTCGGAGAGAGCTCCAAATACCGCTCGAAGGTCGCCTTCAGCGAACGCATGAGGGCGATATCGCGGGTGGTCAGCGTATGGTTACGCGCGTTGCCGTAAGGTTCTACGGCGGCGTAGAGGCAGCCGTCGTTCGGCACGCTCTCGATGATCGCCGCGCGCCACAGTCCCTCGACCACGACGCGGGAGGGCTTAGACTCCTCCTTGACGACCTGCTTGATACGGGCGACGACGCCGACCTTGTAAATATCGTCGATCGTCGGCTCGTTGACGCCGGGATCCATCTGGGCGGTAAGGAAGATCAGTTGATCGTTCTCGACCGCGAGATTGACGGCACGCTTGGAGCGCAGACGATTGACCTCAAAGTTCAGCATCATCTTCGGGAACATCACAACGCCCCGAAGCGGCAGAACCGGTAGATTCAAATTCGGATTAACTTCTTTCATAATTCTCCTTTGGAATTATAGTGGATAATTTACGCGAAATGCCTTGACACCCCGTTCGACGCAGGAAAAGCCCATCCGTAGGGGCGGTCATTGACCGCCCGCAGAATGACGGGCGTTATAACCATCGAAAACGTAAGATAGGATATACAAAGCACCACGATGGCGGGCGACCAGTGGTCGCCCCTACGATTAGCCCCCATAGCATATAAAATCAGCATAAGGCTGTATGCGTTTACATACAGCCTTAATATGCAATTCGGGTTCAGTTACAGACAGACTCAGGATGCACGTGTTTTGCTCCCGACGTCATTGTCGTGAGCCGCCGGAAAGGCGGAATCGTCGCGGAAGATCTGCGGCTCGTCGCCGTTCTCTACCACGCCGCGGGTGATGATGATCTTGCGGATGGAGTCATCCGAGGGGGTCTCAAACATCAGATCGGTCAGGAGTCCCTCGATGATGCCGCGCAGTCCGCGGGCGCCGGTGTTCTGCTCCTTTGCGGTTTTCGCGATGGCATACAGCGCCTCTTTCTCAAAGAGCAGCTCGACGTTATCGAGCTTGAACAGGTGCTTATACTGGGCGATGACCGAGTTCTTCGGCTCCGTCAGCACGCGCACCATGTCGTCCTCGGAGAGGTCGGACAGCGCCGCGATGACCGGCAGTCGTCCGATCAGCTCGGGGATGATACCGAACTTGATCAGGTCGTGACCGGTGACACGCTTCATCCAGTCGCGCTCGAGCTCCTCATTCGTCGCGGAGACGTCCGCCTCGAAGCCGAGCACGGAGGAGCCGAGGCGCTTCTTGACGACCTTATCCAGACCGTCGAACGCGCCGGCACATATAAACAGGATGTTCTTGGTGTCGATCTGTAAAAATTCCTGCTGAGGGTGCTTTCTGCCGCCCTGAGGGGGGACGTTCGCCACGGTACCCTCAACGATCTTCAAAAGAGCCTGCTGAACGCCCTCGCCGCTGACGTCGCGGGTGATGGAGGGGTTCTCGGACTTGCGGGCGATCTTATCGATCTCGTCGATATAGATGATGCCGCGCTCCGCCTTCTCGATATCATAGTCGGCAGCCTGTATCAGCTTGAGCAGGATGTTCTCAACGTCCTCGCCGACGTAACCCGCCTCGGTGAGGGTGGTCGCGTCCGCGATAGCGAAGGGCACGTCGAGCGCCTTCGCGAGCGTCTGGGCGAGCAGGGTCTTTCCTACGCCGGTAGGTCCGAGCATCAGCACGTTGGACTTCTGGAACTCGATGTTCTCGTCGCGCTTGAAAACGCGCTTGTAGTGGTTGTACACCGCTACGGCGAGGGTCTTCTTCGCGTTGTCCTGACCGATGACGTACTCGTCGAGGATCGCCTTGATCTCAGCGGGCTTGAGGAGATGATCGTTCTTAGGCGCTGTGAATTCCTCCGTCACATCGGGGGTATTGTACTCGCCGTCCTCGAGGATCGACATGCACAGATCGACGCACTGGTCGCAGATATACACGCCGTTGCCGGCGATCAGCCGCCCGACCATCTCCTGCGGCTTACCGCAGAAGGAACAGTAGACGCTGTCATTTTGCTTCTTTCCTGCCATAACTTCTCTCCTTGGATGCTTTATGGTTGGTCGCTTCGCTCTATCTAAACAATCCCTCAGTCGCCTTAGCGGCGACAGCTCCCTTTACCAAAGGGAGCCTAATAGGAATTATCTATGCTCGATCACCTTGTCGATCAGGCCGTACTCCAACGCCTGCTGCGCGGTCATGAAGTTGTCGCGCTCGGTGTCCGCCTTGATGACGTCGAGGGGCTGACCGGTGTTCTTAGCGAGGATCTCGTTGAGCTTCTGCTTGGTGTGCAGGATATGCTTGGTGTGGATCTCGATATCGGTCGCCTGACCCTGAGCGCCGCCGGAGGGCTGGTGGATCATGATGTCGGCGTTCGGCAGGGCGTAGCGCTTGCCCTTGGTGCCTGCCGCGAGCAGGAACGCGCCCATAGACGCCGCCATGCCCATGCAGATGGTGGAAACGTCGCACTTGATATACTGCATGGTGTCATAGATCGCCATGCCGTCGGTCACGGAGCCGCCGGGAGAGTTGATATACAGGCTGATATCCTTGTTGGGATCCTGACCCTCCAAGAACAGCAGCTGGGCTACGACCAGGCTCGCGGTAGTCGCGTTGACCTCTTCGTTGAGCATGATGATTCTATCGTTCAGGAGGCGGGAGAAAATATCGTAGGAGCGTTCGCCTCGGCTGGTTTGTTCTACTACATAAGGTACTAATGCCATATTGATCATCCTTTCGCAGTATTATAGTATGATACAAAAATGTGAATTTATTAATATGTGAGATTGCGATACAGGCGGTAAATCAATTGAGATTGCCGCGCCGGGACTGAGTCCCTCCTCGCAGCGACGCGGTTACGGCAACGCAGTCGGACTCTTACTTGATGACCGCGTTCTCCTTGACGAGATCCATCGCCTTCTGTACGCCCAGATCGGCGGTGATACCGGACTCGGGAATGATCTCCTTGACCTTCTCAACGTCCATTTTATAGATCTCAGCCATCTTGCCGTACTCCGCCTCGATATCCTCAGCGGTAGGCTGAATGTTCTCAAGCTTCGCGATCTTCTCGAGCGCTAAGCGCATCTTGACGCGGCGGGAAGCCTCGGGCTTATACATCTCGTGGATGGACTCGGAGTTCATGCCGGTGTACTTCATATAGGTGTCGAGGTCCATGCCCTGCTGGCGCAGACGCATATCCATCTCGCGGAGCATCTGGTTCGCTTCGTTGTCAAACATCTGCTCGGGGATGTCGCCCTCGATCTTCTCGATGATGGCGTTGGTCAGCTTGTCGTCGAGATCGCGCTCGGACTCACCGTCGAGGCGCTTCTGGATCTGCTCCTTGAGCTCGTCGCGGTACTCGGCAACGGTATCCTTCTCGGAGACGTCCTTGACAAAATCGTCGTCGACCTCGGGCAGCTCCTTGCACTTGATCTCA
This sequence comes from uncultured Clostridia bacterium, assembly GCA_947166135.1. GTDB lineage: Bacteria > Bacillota > Clostridia > Oscillospirales > Acutalibacteraceae > Ruminococcoides. The sequence continues at coordinate 12,823 of CAMVDB010000015.1, forward strand.
TGGAGCTTGATCTTGAACTGAGCGTCCTTACCCGCGAGCTTCTCGGACTGGTACTCCTCGGGGAACTTTACGTCGATGGTGAACTCCTCGCCGGTGCTGTGACCCACGAGCTGCTCCTCAAAGCCGGGGATGAAGTTGCCGGAGCCCAGCTCGAGGTTATAGTTCTCAGCCTTGCCGCCGTCGAAAGCCTCGCCGTCGCAGAAGCCCTCGAAGTCGATGACGACGGTGTCGCCGGTCTCAGCGGCACGATCCTCAACGGTGACCATACGGCTGTTGCGGTCGCGTACGCGGTCGAGCTCCTCGTCGATCATCTCCTCGGTGACCTCGGTAGAGAGCTTCTCGACCTCGATGCCCTTGTAGTCCTTGATATCGATCTCGGGCTCGGCGATCACGGTCGCCTTGAAGGTGAAGCCTTCCTTAGAGACCTCGGTAGCCTCGAGAGCGGTCACGGTAACGACCTTGATGTCGGCAGCCTTGCAGGCGTCGTCGAGCGCCTCGGGATAGCACTCCTGCATCGCGTCGTCATAGAACATCTCCTCGCCGTACATCTTCTCGATGATGGCGCGGGGCGCCTTGCCCTTACGGAAGCCGGGAACCTGGATCTTCTTGGATTCCTTCTTGAAAATCTTATCGACAGCCGCCATGAAGGTCGCGCCGTCTACGGTTACTTCTACCTCATAAGTATTGGACTCTTTCAGAGTGGATGATTTTAAAGCCATTTCATATTCCTCCTAATGATCTTCAAATTAGTTAATAATATAACATACATCGTAAAAAAATACTATGTATAATTTGTAAAAAGTTTGGCGTTTATCGCACTAAAATAGGGGTAAATCGCGTAAAATCGCACGCGATCAGGTGGAAATTGATCCCCCGGTACATGCCGGTGACGGCGTTCTGATGGGTTCGCTCGCCGTGCAGATGACCGTACCAGCACTCCTTGATGCCCAGATCCAGCAGCGCCTGCATGATCTCCTCACACTCAACGTCGCCGTAAACGGGCGGGTAATGCAGAAAGGCGATCGGGGTGGTATCGCTGAGCTTCTTCGCGGCGTCATAGGACATCTTTAGGCGGCCGATCTCACGGTTGATGACCTTCATATCGTGTTCGCCCTCTTTGTCGTAGTACCAGCCGCGCGTACCGCAGACGGTACGTCCCTCGATCTCATACGAATTGTTGAACAGCACCTGCATAGAGTCGAAGCCGTTTTTGAAGAGATACTCGTCGATCTTCTTCTTCGTCTGCCACCAGTAATCGTGGTTGCCTTTTAGCAGGAGTTTTTTACCCGGCAGAGAGTGGATGAACGAGAAATCCTCATAGCACTCCTCCAGCTTCATCGCCCACGAGATATCTCCCGCGATAACAACGGTATCGTTGTCGGTAACGAGGTGCTCCCAGTTCGTTTTCAGCCGCTCGACGTAATCCGACCAGCCGCGGAACACATCCATCGGTTTATCGGTACCGAGCGAGAGGTGCAGATCCGCTATCGCGAACAGGCTCATGCTTCAATACCCAGCGCGCGGAGCACCACGCCCTGCATATCCTCCTTGTCGGTCACGTCGCCGAAGCGGGCGGTCTTGCCCTTAAGGGACGCCAGGGGAGCGGGTACCTCGGCAGCGGTGATCTCATGCAGCCGATCTACCATGTCGAACTCGCTCTCGGGCATCTCGCCCTTATCAAGCGCGCCGAGGACAGCCCTGGAGAACTTGTAGGGGCTCGCGGTAGAGGCGATCACCACGGGGGTGTTGTCGCCGGTCTCGCGGATATAAGCGTCACAGACGGATACAGCGACCGCCGTATGCGTATCGCAGAGATAGTTCTGCTGCTCGAAGAGGTCGTGGATGGTCGCGTGAGTCGCGTCCTCGTCGGCGTAGCCGCCCCAGAACAGCGCTTGGATCTTCGTCTTGATGCTGTCGCTGACCTCGTACCGACCCTCGCTCTTCAAAGCGTCCATATAGCCCTTGGTCTCGGCGTCGTTGTTGCCCGAGAGGGTATACAGCAGACGCTCGAGGTTCGAGGATACGAGAATATCCATCGAGGGTGATACGGTGGTGTAGAAGTCGCGGTTCTTATTGTAAACACCGGTACGGATGAAGTCGGTGAGCACGTTATTGGAGTTGGACGCGCATATAAAGCGGTTGACGGGCAAGCCCATCTCATACGCGTAGTAAGCGGCGAGGATATTGCCGAAGTTGCCGGTCGGTACGGTGATATTGATCTTCTCACCGAAATCGACCTTGCCCATATTCACCATGTCGCAGTAAGCGGAGATATAGTAGACGATCTGCGGCAGGAGACGACCCCAGTTGATGGAGTTCGCCGACGAAAACATCATGTTGTGCTCATCGAGGATCTGCGCTGTCGCGGGATCGGTAAAGATCCTCTTGACCGCGGTCTGCGCGTCATCGAAGTTACCGCGGATGGCGCAGACATAGACGTTGTCGCCCTGCTGGGTATTCATCTGGTGCTTCTGCATCGCGGACACGCCGTCCACGGGATAGAACACGATGATCTTGGTATGCTCGACGTCCCTGAAGCCCTCGAGCGCCGCCTTACCGGTATCACCGGAGGTCGCTACGAGGATGACCGCGTCCTTACCGCCGCCGACCTTCTTCAGCGACTTCGTGAGGAAATGCGGCAGGATCTGTAATGCCATATCCTTGAAGGCGCAGGTCGGGCCGTGCCACAGCTCCAGAAGATTCAGCTCGGCGCCGTTGTAGTTCACCGGAGCGAGAGGCGCGGGGTTTTCGGAGCCGAACTTATCAACCGTATAAGCGCTGTCGACGCATTCGGCGATCTCCTCCTGTGTAAAGTCGGTGAGGTATTTCGAGATGATCAGCTTCGCCCTGTCCCGATAGGACATTCTGAGCATTCCTTTCAGTTCGTCTGCGGTGATCTGCGGGAAGCTCTCGGGCACGAATAATCCGCCGTCCTGAGAGATGCCCTGGGCGATCGCCTGAGCGGACAAGACGGATTTACTCTTATCCTGAGTAGAGTTATAATACATAAAGACCCTCCTAACCCATTATATTCATCTTATCATAACATAAAATGCGCGTTTAAGCAATAGGTAAAGGCACAAAAAAGCCGCTGTTTCAGCCGGATTTTCAGCTAAAACAGCGATTTGATAAGATGAACGGCGAATAGAGGAATGGTGAATGGTGAATGAATGGAGAACAGAGAACGGAGAACGGTTAACGGTGAAGGGCGGGCTGCGCCCGCACCCGATTTATATCCGTTTGATAAAGAAACAACGTCTGCGACCCTGCATAGAGTCGCAAACGTATGAAAAGCAGTCGTTATACCAATCCAAAAGCCGTCAGGCTTTCCCAACACCGTTCTCCGTTCTCTGTTCTCTGTTCTCCGTTCTCCGTTCTCCGTTCTCTGTTCTCCGTTCTCCATTCTCCGAACTTATATTCTCAAAACCGGGCATAATCCTCGGTCTGACGAAAGGCGTTTTTGATGTGGTTGATATCGGTGAGCCTGCCGCTCTTGCGGTCGACCTCGAGCTCGAGGATATCGAAGCGCGGCTGCAGCCCGGGATACTTCTCGAGATACCGTGAGGCGGTGCGCAAGATATGGTTCTGCTTCTTGTCGTTGACCGCGTACGAGCCGCTGAGATACGGATCGGCGGAGCGGGTCTTGACCTCGATGAAGGCGATCTCTCCCCTGTCCTGCGCGATCAGGTCGATCTCTCCTATATCGGTTTTATAATTCTTTTCCAGAATTGTATATCCGATCTTTTGTAAGTAGCCTGCGGCGAAACGCTCGCCCAGGGCGCCGAATTCCTGATTCGATAACGGTTTCATGATAATTTCCACCTGTAATCGGCTGCTGTACCGAGGGGATTACCACAGCCTGTCGCTTCGCGGCACCTCCTGACGGAGACTTCGGGCTTCGCAATGACACGGTTGTTGCAGCGAATGATTATTGATACTTCGCGTAGATTTTTTTGAGGAAGCTCGGGCGGTGGATGGGGCTCGCGCCGAATTCAAGTATCTTCTCGACGTGGAGCTTGGTGCCGTAGCCCTTGTGTTTCTCAAAGCAGTACTGCGGGTATTCCTTGGCGTATTCGAGCATCAGGCGATCCCTGCTGACCTTCGCGAGGATAGACGCCGCGGCGACGGACATCGACTTCGCGTCGCCCTTGACGATATACTCGGCGGGAATAGAAAGCGGCGGCAGACGGTTGCCGTCGATCATGGCGTAATCCGCCTTGACGGACAGCCCTTCGACCGCGCGCTTCATGGTGTTCATCGTGGTCGCGAGGATATTGTCGCGTTCGATCTCCTCCACCGTACCGAAGGCGACGGAACAGGAGATTGCGGTCTCGATGATGACGTCGAAGAGCGCCTCGCGCTTCTTCTCGGTCAGCTTCTTGGAGTCATTGACGCCCTCGATGATACACCCCTCGGGCAGAATGACAGCGGCGGCGCATACGGGACCCGCGAGCGGACCTCGCCCCGCTTCATCCACGCCGCAAATATGTTGAAAGCCCCTCTCTCGGGCTTCGTTCTCATAATATAACCAGTCCATAGATACCTCCATTCGTCGCAGTGAGAAGTGAGGAGTGAGGAGTTAAAGCGAAACCTGTCCGCTTTTTCTAAACTCCTAACTCCAAATTCCTAACTATTCACGGCATCTCGAGCGTAATCCTGCCGAGCTTTGCGGCGCGGAACTCGTCGAGCAGGGTGTAGGCAGCGCGTTCGGTATCCGCTTCTCCGCCCGCGATCAGCATGCCGCGGTGCTTTGCGATCACGCCGAGCAGCTCATAGCTCGGCAGCTCCAGCTCCTCGGCGCTCAACTGATAACGCTCGCTGAATTCGGGCGCGTCGAGCGTCTTGAGCAGGTCAATCAGGCGGATCGCCAGCAGCTCGGTATCCATGACGTCGCTCTTGATCGCGCCGGTGAAGGCGAGGTGCTCGCCTACGGTCTGGTCGTCAAAGCGCGGCCACAGCACGCCGGGGGTATCGAGCATCTCGAAGCCCCTGCTGACGGTGAACCACTGGTTGCCGCGCGTCACGCCCGGTCGGTCGGCTGAGACAGCCTTGGTACGCTTCGCGACGCGGTTGATAAAGGTGGACTTACCGACGTTCGGGATACCGACGATCATCACGCGCATGGACGGATTCACCATGCCTTTCGCCTTGTAGGCTTCGATCCTCTCCTGCAGCAGCTCATTGAGGACGGGGACGAACTTATCCACGCCCCTGCCGCTCTTACAGTCGACGGGGATCGCGCGGACGTTCTCACTGCTCAGCGCCGTGACCCAGCGGTCGGTCGCCCTGCGGTCAGCCATGTCGCATTTATTCAGCAAAACGATGCGCGGCTTGCCCGAGGTAAGGCGGGCGATATCGGGATTGCGGGACGATACGGGGATACGCGCGTCGATGATCTCCGCGACCGCGTCCACGAGCTTTAAGTCCTTCTCGATACGGCGCTTGGTCTTGGTCATGTGACCGGGGTACCACTGGATGATCTGGGTATGCTCGCTCGATACGGGAGCGGACTTCGGCTTCTTCGCCTTCGCGGGCTTTGCGGGCTTCTGTGCGGCGGGCTTTGCCGCCTTCGCGTTCATCCGCGCGCCGGAACGTCCGCCCTGCGGTCTGCGGTTATTCTTCTGATTCGGCTTCCTGGTAGGTTTCATAGCTGTTCCTTTGAATTGAAAGAAAGCCTGCTCCCTGAGAAGCAGGCTGTCGATTATTTGTAAACGTAACGGATGCCGCTGATATCGAACTTCAGCGAGGTGCCGTCGTACTTATGCGGGATGATATCCAGCTGCGCCTTGCCGATGATCGAGCTCTCGTCGATATAGCCGATCTGACGGTAGCGGCTGTCGAGAGATACGCTGCGGTTATCACCCATGACAAAGACCTTGCCCTCGGGGACGACCGTGTTCAGCTCCGCTTCGGGGATATCGCCCGGGATCGTCATGCCCTGGATATACGGCTCGTCGAGCTTCTGTCCGTCGACATAGACGGCGTTGTTCTCATAATCCAGCCTGAGCTGCTGACCCGCGGTCGCAATGACGCGCTTGACCAGCGGCTTCGAGTACTCCTCGGCATGGCTGATGATGACGATATCGCCCTGATGGGGCGTGTAAAACAGGTTGGTGATCACGACCTTGTCGGTGTCGATCAGGGTCGGCTCCATGCTGCGGCCGTCGACGTCGATGATACGGAAGCCGAAGGTCATGAGCAGCAGCACCACGACCAGAGCCGAGAACAGGCTGCCCAGCCAGTCATAAACGGTAGCGGTCGCAACGCTGCGGTTGACGCGAACGACAGGCTCTTCATCAACGAAATCATCCGCCGAATCGTCCTGTACGATCTCCTGTGCGGCGGGATAGCTGTAGTCGGTAACGCTCACCTCTACGTCGCCGCCGTCGGCACGAACCGTAGGCTGCTCCTCGACCGTCTCCGGGCTTTCCTCTCCGTCGGTCGGAAGCTGATAATCGGTAATATTCATCTGAACGTCGGTGTTATTTGCATCGTTCCTGACGGTCGGGAGCTTATCAGCCGAATCCACGCCCGCGTCGGCAGACATCTCGTAATCGGTTATATTCATCTGTACCTTACCGCGCGCCGGAACGGGATTATCGGCGGCAGTATCGCCGGTATCGGCGACCGTCTCGCCGTCATCGTTGACGGTCAGGCGATTGAACTTGATATCCTGAGAGTCCAAAGCACTCATCTCCATAAACATGCCGTCGCGACGAAAGCTGTCGAACCGGCACGGAATTACTCATAATAATCTATCGTTATTCTACCATGAAAAACGGGGACTGTAAAGCCCCTCGATAAATATTTTTCTAATATAGAATAACACGGAAAAAGGGGGCTGTAAAGCCCCCTGCGTAATAATTCAAAAATTATTTACGAATCTCTTCCTTGACCTTAGCAGCCTTACCGACTCTGTCACGCAGATAGTAGAGCTTGCTGCGGCGAACCTTACCGCGGCGAACAACCTTGACGTCGACAACGTTCGGGCTGTGGAGCGGGAAAACTCTCTCGACACCTACGCCGTAGGAAAGACGGCGAACGGTGAAGGTCTCGGCTACGCCGGAACCGCGGCGAGCGATCACGGTACCCTCGAACATCTGAATTCTCTCTCTCTCACCCTCGCGAATGTTAACGGAAACCTTTACGGTATCACCGATGTGGAATTCGGGGGCGTTCTCCTTTACGGAGCCTTCTGCGATTTTCTTTAATGCGTCCATAGTTTCCTCCTGTTATTTTTCAGATATTCGTACCCCGGTACCCATGTACCGTGCAGAGGACTATCCGCTTCAAATTTGGGCTTTCGCCCAGATCTGAACCCCGTCCCGGGAAGGACGGTATCCAAATGCCTAAATATATTACCACAAAAGCAAGTTAAATGCAAGTATTTTTTAAAATTTTACGAAAAGTTGTATAAAAGTATGCAACTTTTTATCCTGAGCACGCAGTAGTGAAGGAGTTGATGGTTTATGAAAAAGCCGATGGGATTCTTTACTTACTTTCACCACAGCGCGATGATCGCGCACCTGAGCGACGCGCAGGCGGGACGTCTGTATAAGGCGCTGCTGGTCTACGGCGACGAGGGGATAGAAACCGAATTCGACGACGATCAGACCTGTGCGCTCGCGTTCATCATCCTCAAGGGCGAGGTTGACCGTAATTTCGAGCGCTATGCCGAGACCTGTGAGAACAGGAGCAAGGCGGCAAAGGAGCGCGAAGCCAAAAAGCGGAAGGACAACGAGGAGGAATAAACGCCGACAAAAGCTCCCTTTAGCAATCCCGCAAAGTCCCGTGTCATTGCGAGGAGCGCATTTTAATGTCATTGCGAGGAGGAACACGGTTCCGACGCGGCAGAGGTGTCATTCCGAGGGGATTTATCCCCGTGGGAATCCCCCAGTCGAAAATACCGGTTGCAGTGACGTTTTTAATCGGATGAGATTGCCGCGGCTCCTTTGGGAGCCTCGCAATGACAATTTATATATGCCTTGCAATGACAATTTATATATAGCCTCGCAATGACTGTTTCATCACACAACAAGCACAATTGTGGTCAGTTGTGACAAAAGGCACTAAGAAAAAGAGAAAGAAAAAAATAAAAGATAAAGAAAAAGGGAATGATAAGGATAAACGCCGATCGGCGGCTCTTTCATCCCATATCATCCCATATCATTTTTGTCCTATTATTTCATTTTATCTCTCAGCTTTTGACGGAAGCTTACAAAGCTCTCGGGCGGATCGGCGGTGAACTCCAGATACTCTCCCGTCACGGGATGTATGAAGCCGAGCTTGTACGCATGCAGGCACTGACCGCCCAGCTCCCTGATCACCTTCGCGGGGCCGTAGACGTCGTCGCCCGCGAGGGGATGACCGATATGCGCCAAATGGACGCGGATCTGGTGGGTCCTGCCGGTCTCGAGGATACAGCGTACATAAGTAAAGCCGCTGTAGCGCTCGATCACACGGATATGGGTCACGGCGGGCTTACTGTTAAGCTGTGTGACGCACATCCGCTTGCGGTCGATCTTGTGCCGACCGATCGGCGCGTCAACGGTGCACTCATCCTCCCTGAGATTGCCGTAGCAGATCGCGAGGTATTCGCGGGTGAAGCTGTGCGCCTTAATCTGTTCGCTCAGCCCCGCATGGGCGATATCGGACTTCGCTACCGCCAGAAGTCCGCTGGTGTTCTTGTCGATACGGTGGACGATACCGGGGCGCAGCTCGCCGTTGATACCGCTGAGGTCATCGCCGCAGTGATACATCAAAGCGTTGACCAGCGTGCCGCTGTAGTTGCCGGGAGCGGGATGGACGACCATGCCCTTCGGCTTATTCACGACCAGCAGGTGCGCGTCCTCATAGACGATATCGAGCGGGATATCCTCGGGGGTGATATCCACCGGCTGAGGGTCGTCGATCAGTACGGTGATCCTGTCGCAGACAGCGGTCTTGTAATTCTTCTTGACCGCCCTCTCCCCTACGGTGACCTTCCCGTCCTCGATCAGCTTGGTCAGCGCTGAACGGCTGAGTCCGTCGAGCTGATCACAAAGGTATTTATCGAGGCGGATACCGCCGTCATTCTCACCGACTGTGAAATCAAGCCTGTTCATCGGTCTTTTTCTTATCGTTCTTCAGAAAATCGGAGAAGAACAGCAGGTAGACGACCAGACAGACCGTGCCGGCGGTGATGCAGTAGTCGGCGAAGTTGCAGATCGGCGAGAAGAAGCTCAGGCTGAGGTAGTCGGTCACATAGCCGAAGAACACGCGCTCAAACAGGTTGCCCAGTCCCCCGCCGATGATCAGCGCGGCGGCAACGGAGAACAGCTTGCTTTTCTTATAATTCTTTATCAGAAGAATAAGGAAGGCGACGATCACGATCGAGGTGGTGATCGCGAAGAACACGGTGCCGTCCTGGAACAAGCCGAAGGCGACGCCGCGGTTCTCGGAATAGGTCAGGTTGAAGAGCCCGGGGATCACCGTCACCGTACCGACAGGCTTGACGCCGCTTAGGATGAACGAGCGGATGATCTCGGCGAGCAACGGAACGATCACGATGATCGCGATATAGAGAATGATCATGTTTTCACTTCCTATAAGAATGCGGTGTACCGAGCGGTACACCGCATAAATGGTTACAATACCACTGTCATTCCGAGGGGATCTATCCCCGTGGGAATCCCCCTGTCGGAAATACCGGTTGCAATAACAGAACCGGGGATTCTCTGCTTGTGGGATTGCCGCGCCCCTAAAGGGGCTCGCAATGACGCTGATTATTTCAGGATCGCGGCGCAGCGGGCGCAGAGGGTGGGATGCTCGGCGCAGGAACCGACGGTGGTGGAGTATGCCCAGCAGCGGTCGCACTTCTCGCCCTCAGCCTTGGTGACCTCGACGGAGAGCTCACCGGACTCAGCCTTGACGAGCTTGACGTCGGAGACGATAAAGACTGCCTTCAGCTCGGGGAGGACGGACTCGATGAAGCTGTACTCCTCGCCGTTCGCCTTGAGGGTGATGCAGGTCTCAAGGGAGGTCTTGACGACCTTATCCTTGATGACGACCTCGAGAGACTTCTTCACGGTGTCGCGGAGGTCATGGATGCGATCCCATGTCTCGATGAAGTCGTCGCCGACCTCGATCCGGGCGGTCTTCGGCATCTCATTATAGAGCACATTCTCCTTGTCGTCGGAGGCGCGATGCGGCAGATAACGCCAGATCTCGTCAGCCGTGTATGCCAGGATAGGAGTCAGCATACGGGTGAGAGAATCGAGAATCAGGTACATCGCGGTCTGAGCGGCGCGGCGCTGCTTGGAATCAGCCTTCTCGGTATATAATCTGTCCTTGAGTACGTCGAGATAGAAGTTGGACATATCGACGACGCAGAACTTGTGGATCGAATGATAGACCTGGTGGAACTCGAAGTGATCGTAAGCGTTCAGGCACTTCGCGATCAGCTCGTTGAGCTTCACGATCGCCCACTTGTCGATCGGCAGCAGCTCGTCGGTCTCGACCATATCCTTGTCGGGATCGAAGTCGCTGAGGTTGCCGAGGATGTAACGGGCGGTGTTGCGGATCTTGCGGTATGCTTCAGACATCTGCTTGAGGATATCGCGGGAGATGCTGATATCGGACTGGTAGTCGGACGAAGCGACCCACAGACGGAGCACATCGGCGCCGTACTGCTTGATGACCTCCTGCGGGCTGATACCGTTGCCCGCGGACTTAGACATCTTGCGGCGTTCCATATCGAGGATCATGCCGTGGGTCAGTACGGTACGGTAAGGCGCGACGCCCTCGGTCGCGACAGAGGTCAGAAGCGAGCTCTGGAACCATCCGCGGTACTGGTCGTTGCCCTCGAGATAGAGGTCGACGGGAGCGCCCAGATACGGACGGCGCTTGCAAACCGAACGCCAGGAGGAGCCGGAATCGAACCATACGTCCATGATATCCTTTTCCTTCTCAAACTGCGTACAGCCGCAGGACGGACACTTGGTACCCTCGGGGAGAATCTCGGACGCATCCTTCTCGAACCACGCGTTGGAGCCTTCCTTACCAAAGAGGTCGGCGACAGCCAGCATGGCTTCCTTATTGACATACGGCTCGCCGCAGTCCTTGCAGTAGAAGATCGGGATCGGAACGCCCCACTTGCGCTGACGGGAGATACACCAGTCCTTGCGGTCGCGAACCATCGCGGTGATACGATCCTTGCCCCATGCGGGGATCCACTCTACGGTGTTGATCGCGTCGACAGCCTGATCCTTGAAGTCCTCTACGGAGCAGAACCACTGGTCGGTGGCGCGGAACAGGATCGGGGTCTTGCAACGCCAGCAGTGCGGATACTGGTGGATGATCTTCTTGAGCGCGAAGAGCGCGCCGGTCTCATCCAGATGGATGGCGATCTTTTTATTCGCCTCGTCGGTAGTCAGCCCCGCGAACATACCCGCCTCTTCGGTGAGCACGCCGTCGGAGTTGACGGGACAGACGGTGGGAATATCGTAATTCTGACAGACATTATAGTCGTCTACGCCGTGACCGGGCGCGGTATGAACGCAGCCGGTACCGCTCTCGAGGGTGACATGCTCGCCGACGATCAACAGCGACTCGCGATCGAGGAACGGATGCTGCGTCTTCATAAATTCGAGCTCGGAGCCCTGAATAGTGCCGACGACCTCATAATCGCTGAGCTCCGCCTCCGCCATAGCGTTCTCATACAGATCGGTCGCCATGACGTAGTACTCGTCGCCGCACTTGATGATCGAATATTCGTAGCGCGGGCCTACGCAGATCGCGAGGTTCGCGGGAAGGGTCCAGGTGGTGGTGGTCCATATAACGAAGAAGACCTTAGACGGGTCGATGCCCATCGCGGAGAACTTACCGAGGTCATCGGTCACACGGAATTTGACATAGATCGAATGGCAGGGATCCTCGGCATACTCGATCTCCGCCTCAGCCAGAGCGGTCTTACACTCGGGGCACCAGTACACGGGCTTGAGACCCTTGTAGATATAGCCCTTGTCAGCCATCTCGGCGAACACCTTGATCTGCTCGGCTTCAAACTCGTGCTTCAAGGTGATGTAGGGGTTATCCCACTCGCCGATGATACCCAGACGCTTGAACTGGGTGCGCTGGTCGTTGATATAGCCGGTGACGAACTCCTCACAGAGCTTTCTTAATTCTAATACAGAAATATCAGCAGAGGAACCGATACCCGCCTTGGCGCGCGCCTTCAGCTCGGTCGGCAGACCGTGGGTATCCCAGCCGGGGACGAACGGAGACTGGAAGCCCGCCATGTTCTTATAGCGAACGATAAAATCCTTGAGGATCTTGTTCAGCGCGTGTCCGAGGTGGATATCGCCGTTGGCGTAGGGAGGGCCGTCGTGCAGCACATACTTCGGCTTACCCTCGTTCTTTTCGATCAGCTTGTCATAAACCTTCTCCTGCTCCCAGCGCTCGAGCGTCTTGGGCTCGGACTGCGGCAGACCGCCGCGCATCGGGAAGTCGGTACGGGGCAGGTTCAAGGTTGCGTTATAATCCTGAGACATTTTCATACACTCCAAAGAAAAAGAATGAATCAGCACTGAACTCTGATTACGGAATAATCAGAGCTCAGTGTTGAAGGTTATCAAATATTATACGTCGTAGTTGTCGCCGAACTGCAGCTTGTCGAACTTATCGTGTCTCTCGCGCTTGAGTTCCGGACGGCCGTTCTCGGCGGGCGCCTCGCTCTTGGAGGGCTTGGCGATCTTGACGTCCTCGTCGTCGGCAACGGGCTCGTCAGCCTTGATCAGATCGTCGATCGGCTCGAAGGGGTACTTCTGATCGAGCTCCTCGCGCTTCTCCTTGACGTCGGCCTCGGTGGGGAACTCCTCGACCATGGCGAGGTGCTTCTTGTACAGGGCGATGATCTCGCTTCTGAGCTTCGCGGTCTCGGAATGGAGCGCCTCGAACTTATCCTTCTCGCGCTCGGTCGCCATCTCAGCCTCGGTGAGGATCGCGCGGGAACGCTTCTCAGCGGCACGGACGATGTAATCCGCCTTGTTCTGCGCTTCCTTCATGGTGCTGTCAGCCAGCTTCTGAGAGGTGAGCAGGGCGTTGCGGACGGTCTCCTCGTCCTCGCGGTACTGCTCGATCTTGCTGGCTAAGATATCCATCTTGCGGACGCAGTCATTTTTCTCAGCCATCAGCTGCTCGACGGTCGCGGTGACCTCGTCGATGAAGTCGTCAACATCGGCAGCGTTGTAGCCGTTCTTTCCCGCACGACGGAAGCTGATTTCTCTGATCTCGTCAATTGTTAACATAAGTAGCACTCCTATCCTATCTAAAGTGTTTGACAGACACACGCAGCTTTCCCTTTCGGGAATTGCCGAGAATCGCTGACAAAACATATTTACCGTATTTCCTTATGGTGATCGTCGCGCCCTCCTTAAGGGGAGCCGCGACAGCGGTCTCTGTGACATGGTTCACCATCACCATCTCCGACCGTATCAGCCGCGCAGCCTTGTCGCGCGACAGGTTCGCGGCAGCCGCCGTGAAGGCGTCCAGCCGCAGGGAGCTGAGGGTGAAGACCCTCTCCTCCACGTCATCCGGCTCGGGCAGATCGGACGGATCCGCGTAGCCGATCCTGACCCCTACCCTGCCGATCGTCGTGACCTGGGACAGGATGAAGGGTACGATATCCTCGCGGACGAAGATCACCGTACGCCCCGGGGAGGTCAGGATATCGCCAAGGGTATCGCGGTTGATGCCCAGCGCCATCAGCGAGCCCAGGAAGTCGCGGTGACGAAGGTCATCCTCTGCTCTGTAGGTAAACTCCAGCGGGACTACGGGGAAGTCTTCCTCCCCCGCCGAAGCGCCCAGCATCACGCGGACAGCGCCCTCATACCCGCCGAAGAAGCGGACGTCGGCGCGCTTAGGCAGATGCTCGCGCAGGTACAGGCTCTCATGCTCATTGAGAAAGCCCACAAAGCGCGGGCAGCTCCACCGCTCGCTCAGCTCTATCGCGTCATAAGCGCGGGATAAAAGCATTTTATCCTCGGCGCTGTTAAGTACAGCCAAAGCCTATCAGAAATAAACGCCGCTGTGCTCAAGCTCGTCGAGCAGATCGTCGCCGGTAAGGTCAACGTTGTTCGGGATGATGATGAAGGTCGAGGTCGCGATCTTCTTGATCTTACCGCGGTTGGCGTAAGCGACGCCGGAGAGGAAGTCGATGATGCGGCGCGCCATATCCTTGTTGGTGTTCTCGAGGTTGAGGACGACGGTATGGGTCTTTAAGAGCTCATCCGCGATGGTGCGGGTCTCCTCGCCGAAGCGCTCGGGCTTAAACAGGGCGACGGCGAGCTTCGCGGTAGCGCTGATGTTCACGACCTTGCTGCTGTTGCCGCGGCGGGACGACTCGCGGGACGAGCCGTAGTCGTCAAAGTCGTCATAACGGGAAGAGGACGACGAACGGCGCGAGGGAGCTTCCTCCTCCGCCTCTTCCTCCTCATAATCCTCGTATTCGTTATACTCATACTCATCGTCAGGCGCATCCCACATACGCTTGAACTTATCTACAAATCCTGCCATTTTGGTTTCCTCCGTTTTTTGAGATATATTGTAACTGATAATCACTGAAATCAGCCGGTCACGCGGGATAGTACCGCGCGCCGAAGAGAGCCGAGCCGACTCTCACCATGGTAGCGCCGCAGCGGATTGCCTCGGCGTAATCGTCGGACATTCCCATGGACAGAATATCCATAGATATATTATCTATATTTTTGCTGTCAATGTCAAGAAAGATATTACGCATTTTATCAAAAAATTTGCGATTTTCTTGTGCATTTTCACAAATCGGGGGGATCGCCATCAGTCCGCGTACCTTGATCGCGGGGATATCCCTGATCTGATACAAGAGCTCCTCAAGCTGTTCGGGGAGTACGCCGGACTTGTTCTCCTCCCTGCCGATGTTGACTTCAAGCAGGATACCGGTCTCGGTGTTCTGCTTGATCGAGCACCGCGAGATCTCCTGAGCGAGCTTCACGGAATCGACCGACTGGATCAGGTCGACCTTGCCGACGATCTGGCGCACCTTGTTGGTCTGCAGGTGACCGATGAACTGCAAGGACGCGTGCTCGAGGTCATACTCGTCGTACTTGGACAGCAGCTCCTGCACACGGTTCTCGCCGATATATCGAAGCCCCAGCGAGATCGCGTGGTTGATGGTGGGGGCGTCGACCGTCTTGGTCGCCGCGAGGAAGGTGATGTCGTCGGCGGTCCTGCCGACGGACTCAGCCGCGCGGGCGATCTCCTCACAGATATGATGATAGTTATATGTTACGTCAGCTAATGATTTTGCCATCGAACAGATCTCCTCCTTCTATAACGACCTTATCATAAAGCGAAACGGTACTGCCGTTCAGGAGCGTACCGGCGGGCGGCTCTTCATTAACAATGATATAATCGTCGCCTGCATACGCGATCGCCACCTGCTTGAATACCAGCTCGGCGCCGTACTCGATATAGACGCCCTGTACCTTCTCACGCTGCTCGGTATCGTTGCCCTTGTCGTCGGTGACGGTATAGGTGACGTAATCGTCATGCAACGCCGATTTCGGGATCTTCAGACCCTCATACTCGTTGACGATGATCTCAACGTTATCGCGCCTGAGGTACGACAGCGCGTCGCTCATGTAATTGCACTGCAAAACGGCGATCGCCTTGCCGTCGTTGCTGTAATTGTTGACATACAGCACCTTGGCGGGGATGGGTTCGTCGAGCACCGAGGGCAGTCGCACCTTGACGGACGATGAAGCATGGGTCAGGCTGGTCGCCTGATCCGAGGTGATCGGACACAGGATATACCAGTTGGTATCCTTGATGATCTTGCCGATGTAAGCGGACTCGTCGATCTCGGCAGGCTGTGCGTTCTCGACGTCCTCGGCGGTGATCTCATCGAGTTTGCTGACGTCGAAGGTCTTTTCGTAGCCGTCGACCTTCGAGACGAAGTAGCCCGCGTCGGACGACTTGACGGTACCGATCGCGGCGCCTGTCGAGGACTTGAGTCCGTCGCGCTCCGCCTTGAGGGCGTTGATCTTCTCCGTGAAGTTGCCCTGCTTGCCGGTTACGATCTGCTTACGCAGCATCGAGGTCAAGAGGCTCTGCTCCGTGTTGGTCAGATTACCGAAGTCGCGGGTGTTGACGCCCTTGATCAGCGCGACCATACGCTCATTGATCTGGGCGTTCACGGTGTCGAGTCCGACGCTCGGGGAATTGTTGACCTGGTTGATGGACTCGAGGAAGGCGATGCGTTCGTCGAGCTGTTCGATCTGCTGGATCACGGCGACGTCCTCCTGGCTCGCGTAAGCGGTCGCGACGACGCCGTTGGCGGTCACCTTACCGCCGTCGCCCACTTCGTAGACCAGCACGCCGTTCGAAGAATAGCTGAGGTACTCCTCGTTGCGGGCGATCAGCGCCTTGGAGTCGATGGTTTCGAACGCCTTGGTGCGGTAGGCGGTCTCGGTCACGATATTGTTGTTGCCGAGGAAGTTGGTGGTGATGAACACGAATACGATATACACCAGCACCAGCGCTAAACCTACGCCGATCAATATTCTCTTGGTTAACTGTGCTCGTTTAGAAGTCGGTTTACTCATAGACTACTTCCTTTATCGAGTCGGTGACTCAGTCACAGCGACTCTTTGATGTATGTGATTGCTTCGGACTTTATCTTGTCGAAGCTCATCTTATCGATCTCAAACCATCGGGTGCTCTCATCACGCCTGAACCACGTCAGCTGGCGTTTCGCGTAGCGGCGGGTGGCGCGCTTGAGGCTCTCGATGCAGCTTTCAAGGTCAGCTTCACCGTGAAGATACGGCAGCAGCTCCTTGTAGCCGATGGCTGCGGCGGCAGTCTCGCCGTATCCGCCCCGATAGAACGCTCTCGCCTCGTCGAGCAGCCCGTTCTCGAGCATAAGGTCGACGCGGCGGTTGATCCGCTCGTAGAGGAACTCTCTGTCAGCGGCGGTGAGCCCGAGGCGTATCGCGCGATAGGGGCTCTCAGCGCTGAGCTGTCTGCGGTTAAGCTCGGTCTGGGTCATTCCGGTGGAGCGGTAGACCTCAAAACAGCGAATGATCCGCTTGGGGTTGCGCCCCTCGGCGAGTCGGTCGGCGGATTCGGGGTCGAAGGAACGCAGCTCGTCAAGCATCACGTCGATCCCCTTCTGCTCGAGCTCCTCGGTGATCGCGGCACGCAGGGCGGGATCAGACTCCTGTTCCCCGAACTGCATATTGTTCAGAAGGGAGTCCACATACAGTCCCGTTCCGCCGCAGAGGATCGGAAGTCTCCCCCTGCCGCGGATATCGGCGATCGCCGCTCCGGCAAGCTCGCAGTAACGTGCGACGGAGAAGATCTCCCCCGGCTCCAGGAAGTCGATCAGGTGGTGCGTAACGCCCTGCATCTCTTCGGCGGTCGGCTTCGCGGTAGCGACGTCCATAGAGCGGTAGATCTGCATGGAATCGGCGGAGACGACCTCACCGCCGAGCGCCTTTGCGAGAGCGACGGACAGCGCCGTCTTACCCGAGGCGGTGGGTCCGACGACGGCGACAACAGGGTTCCTCTCCATCATTCGATCCTGCCGAACATCCGCTCCAGCTCGCGCTTTTTCAGCACGATGCAAACGGGTCTGCCGTGGGGACAATGGCGGATATCCTCGTCCTCCACCTGACGCGCCAGCTCGATGAGCTCCTGCTCGGTACTGCGGTTGCCGCCCTTGATCGCGGCGCGGCAGCTGACGTTCGCGTAGATCCAGTCCATCTTCTCGGAACGGATCTCCCGCTTGTTCTCAGTGAGATATCCCGCCATCTCGATGACGGAGGGCTCGATATCCTCGAGCGGCAGATACTGCGGCGCAGAGCGCACGATGATACTGCCGTTACCGAAATCGTCGATGTCGAAGCCCGCCTCACGAAAGACGTCGAGGTCGGCGACCACGGAATTATAATCCTGTTTATTGAGGGTGACGGTCAGCGGGGTCAGCAAAAGCTGGCTGCAGCCACTGCCCTTCTCCTTCTTCAGACGTTCATAGATGATGCGCTCATGGGCGGCGTGCTTATCGATCAGCAGCAGCTCATGAGCGTTCTTCTCGATGATGATGTAGGTCTTGAACGCCTCTCCGATATATTTATAGTAGTTGTCGTCAATGTCGATCAGCGGCTTCGGCTCTTCGGTCACTTCGGGGGCGGGTTCAACCGAAGGCTTTTGTTCAGGCTGAGGGATAACCGGCTCGGGCTCTTCCTGCTCCGCCTCCATACGCTTCTGCGCGATCTGCTCACGGTACGCATCCGCAAAGGGCGACGCGGAATCCGCCGCCTGCACGTTCATCTCGATCGGCTTTTGAGCCGTATCGTCGAGCATACGGAAGAGCTCGTCGGCGCGTTTTTCCTCCCGCTTCAGATCGAGCTTCTGCACTGGCTTTGATACGGGGATCACGGGTTTTTCGTCACGCTCGCGGAACACCTTCTGCGCCAGCTCAAAGGGATTGACCCTGTTGACGGGCTTTAAGTTATTCGCAGGCAGATGAGCTTCCACACGTTTCTCACCGCTGAGCAGGGCGGTCTTGACGGCGTGATAAACGGCGTCGAATACAGGGCGCTCGTTGACGAAGCGCACCTCGAGCTTCGTGGGATGGACGTTCACGTCGACCGCGTTGAAGGACATCTCGAGGTTGAGCACACAGGAGGGGAACTTACCCGCCATGACGCTCCCCTTGCAGGCTTCGCTGATCGCCGCCATCGCGGTCTTGCAGATCACGAAACGGTTGTTGATGAAGAAGTTCTGCATATTGCGGTTGGGGCGGGCGTTCTCGGGTCGGCTGACGAAGCCGGTGACGTGAATACCGCCGAGGGTATAATCCACGGGGATCAGTCCGCGGGCGAAATCGCGTCCGTAGACAGCGTAGATCGCCGAGAGCAGCTTGCCGTCGCCTGCGGTGCGCAGAGCGGGCTTCTGATCCTTGATATAGGTGATCGCGATCTCGGGGTGAGAAAGGGCGATCTTATCGATGACGTTCGATACCGCGTTGCCCTCCGCCATATCGGTTTTCAGGAACTTCATGCGGGCGGGGACGTTATAGAACAGGTCGCGGATGATGAAGGTGGTGCCGTCGGGACAGCCCGCGTCGGAGAGCGACTTCTCCTCGCCGCCTTCGATCAGGCAGCGGGTACCGGTCTCCTCCTCGCGCGCCTTGGTGATCAGCTCCAGATGGGACACCGAGGCGATAGACGCCAGCGCCTCGCCCCGAAAGCCGAGGGTAGCGATCGCGTCGAGGTCATCCTCCTGACGCACCTTGGAGGTCGCGTGGCGGATGAACGCGGGACGGATATCCTCTTTCAGAATACCGCTGCCGTTATCGGACACGCGCATGAAGGTAACGCCGCCGTTCTTGATCTCTACGGTCACGGCAGTCGCACCGGCGTCGATAGCGTTCTCTACCAGCTCCTTGATGACCGATGAGGGTCGCTCAACGACCTCGCCCGCCGCGATCAACTCCGCGACGTGCTTGTCCAGTATATTGATCCTGCCCATTTGCGTACCTCCTTTCTGTTTTTGGTGAATGGATAATGGTGAATGGTGAATGGTGTTGGGAAAGCCTGACGGCTTTTGGATTGGTATAACAACTGCTTTTCGTAAGTATGCGGCTCTTTATTGGGGCGCAAGTGTTACGACTTTATCATTTTACAAATCAGGTGAGGGCGGAGCCCTCCATCCACCATTCACCATTCACCGTTCACCATTCACCGTCCTGTCAATCCACCATTTCCTTCAGCTCATAGAGGATGTTCATCGCCTCTATGGGGGTGAGGGTGTTGACGTCGACAGCGCGCAGCTTCTTCTCGATCATACCGTTTGAAGAAGGCATCAGGCTCAACTGCATGCTGTCCTCCTGCGGCTGTGACGGTTCTGTATATTCACGCGGGGCGTTTTGATTCAGCTCCGCTAATATCTCTTTCGCTCTTTCGATGATGCTGTCGGGCAGACCCGCGAGCTTCGCGACCTCTACGCCGTAGCTTTCATCAGCGCCTCCCGGCACGATACGGCGCAGGAAGGTGATATCGTCGCCGCGCTTTTTGACGGCGATGTTATAGTTCTTGACCCCGTCGAGGAGCTCCTCCATCACGGTCAGCTCGTGGTAATGGGTCGCAAACAGCGCGCGGGCGCCCAGCTTCTTCTTATCGGCAACATATTCCAGCACCGCGCGGGCGATACTCATGCCGTCGTAGGTCGAGGTGCCGCGTCCGATCTCATCAAGGATCAGGAGACTCTTCGACGTCGCGTGAGACACGATGTTGGCGACCTCGTTCATCTCTACCATGAAGGTCGACTGTCCGGAGGCAAGGTCATCGGACGCGCCGACGCGGGTGAAGATCGCGTCGACTAATCCGATCTCGGCATAAGACGCGGGCACGAACGAGCCCATCTGCGCCATCAGCACGATCAGCGCCACCTGGCGCATATAGGTGGATTTACCCGCCATGTTGGGGCCGGTAATGATCGCGATACGGTTCTCCATATTGTCGAGGAGCACGTCGTTCGGCACGAACATGGCGTTATCGAGCAGCGCCTCCACCACGGGATGGCGGCTGTCCTTGAGGCGGATCACGGAGCTCTGCGAGATCTCGGGGCGGGTATAGCGGTTATCCGCCGCTACGTTCGCGAGTGAGACCAGCACGTCGAGCGTTGCGATCGCCTTGGCGGTCTTTTCAATACGGTCGAGGTTCAAGGCGACCTGCTCGCGCACGGCGTTGAACAGCTCGTACTCGATCGCGACCGAGCGATCCTTCGCGCCGAGGATCCGACTCTCGAGCTCCTTGAGCTCCGGGGTGATGTATCGCTCACAGTTCGTCAGCGTCTGCTTACGGATATAGGTCTCGGGGACGAGGTTCTTATACGAATTGGTGACCTCTATGTAGTAGCCGAATACACGGTTGTAGCCGACCTTTAATTTCGGGATACCGGTCTGCTCCTTCTGCTCCGCTTCGATGCGCGCGAGAAGGGAGGTCGAATCGGTCATGTCGCTCTTGATCTCGTCGAGGGGCTGTGAATAGCCCTCCTTGATGAGTCCGCCCTCGCGTACCGAGAACGGCGGCTCCTCCACGATGGCGCTGTCGATCAGCTCGCGTATATCCGTAAGCGGGTCGATATCGATATAGAGCGCGTGGAGCAGCTTTGACTTAAACGGCTCTAAGGTGGCTTTCAGCGTCGGCAGATTGGTCAGTGCCTGACAGAGTGATCGCAGCTCCCGCGCGTTGGCGGAGCCGTAGACGATCTTGGTCATCAGGCGCTCGATATCGAAGATACCCGAGAGGTTCGCCGTCAACTCCAGACGGTTCACGGTGTCCCCCGTCAGCTCCTCTACCGCCTTCTGGCGCTTCAGGATAGTGGTGATATTTAAGAGAGGATGCTCGACCCAGTACTTCATCAGGCGCTTGCCCATAGCGGTCTTGGTCTTATCGAGCACCCAGAGCAGGGAGTGCTTCTTCTCCTTGCCGATCATGGTCTTGGTCAGCTCGAGGTTGCGTCGGGTGTTGTAATCCAGCCGCATGAACTGATCCTCAGCGTAGAACTCGATGTTGTCGATGCGCTCGAGACCCGTTTTCTGGGTATCCTTCAGATACGACATCAGCACACCCAGCGCGATGATGACCTCGCGCATCTCGGATATCTTCGCCGTATTCTCTTTATCAAAGTGATCCTCCACCACAGCGGTGCAGTCGAGCAGTCCGCAGCGGCTGTCGTCGGGATGGGTAACGGAGGCGTTCGAGAGCTTCTCACGGATGAAGAGATGCAGCACCTTGTTCTGCGCAAGCTTACCCGCGATCAACAGCTCCTTCGGATTATAAGAGGTCAGCTGATCCTTGAGCTGAGAGAAGCTGTGGTCGCTCTTGAACTGCGACACGAACAGCTGACCCGTCGAGATATCGCAGAACACGATACCGACGTAGGATTTATCGGCGTACATCGAACAGATATAGTTGTTCTCGCTCTCGTCGAGCATGGAGGACTCCATCACAGTGCCGGGGGTGATGACGCGGATGATATCGCGGCGTACCAGCCCCTTGGCTTTGGCGGGATCCTCGGTCTGCTCACATATCGCGACCTTGTAGCCCTTGCTGACCAGTCGGGCGATGTAGGACTCGGCGGAATGGAACGGCACGCCGCACATCGGCGCGCGCTCCTCCTGACCGC
>CAMVDB010000016.1 GCA_947166135.1 uncultured Clostridia bacterium
GGGGTCGGCGCCCCGACGACCCGCGTCCCGTAGGGGCGGTCATTGACCGCCCGCTGTCGCAGGGCGCGGCATATTCTATCCGACGTTTTCGATATCGATTACGCCCGTCATTCTCGGGCGACCGATGGTCGCCCCTACGACTCTATGCAACGTTTCCGATAATCCTGTAGGGGTCGGTTCCTCAGCCGGAGACGGCACCCCTCTGTCGCTTCGCGCCACCTCCCCAACGGGGAGACCCCTCGACGACCCGCGTCCCGTAGGGGCGGTCATTGACCGCCCGCTATCGCAGAGCGTTGTTTTTTTATCCAACCTTTTCGATATAGATAACGTCCGTTATTCGCGCTTCGCGACGGGCTGAATGAATTCAGCCCCTACATTTCTATACAACAACCGTCATCACTCCCTTCGCACCGTGGATCGGCTTTGCCGTAAAAGAGGGAAACTATGTTCAGCAGATTAGAGATATTTGACAAACGATATAACGAGCTCGAGCGGCGGATGTATGAGCCGGACGTCGTGTCCGACCCCGAATCCTATCAGAAGGTCATGCGCGAGCACTCCGCGATCGAACCGGTGGTGCTCAAGTACCGCGAGTACAAGCGCGCACAGGAGACGATCGCCGACAGCCTGACGATCCTCGAGGACAGCTCCGCCGACGCGGAGCTTCGTCAGCTTGCGTCGCTGGAGCTTGACGAAGCGAAGCGATCGCTCCCCGCTCTCGAGGAGGAGCTGAAGATCCTGCTCCTGCCCAAGGATCCCAACGACGAGCGCAACGTCATCGTCGAGATCCGCGCCGGTACCGGGGGAGAGGAAAGCTCCCTTTTCGCATATGACCTCTTCCGCATGTACAGCATGTACGCCGAGCGCAGGGGCTACAAGCTCGAGGTCGTCAGCCTGAATGAAACGGGACTCGGCGGCTACAAGGAGGTCTCCTTCATCGTCAGCGGCGCGGGCGCCTACAGCCGCTTCAAGTTCGAGTCGGGCACCCACCGCGTCCAGCGCGTGCCCAAGACCGAGTCGTCCGGTCGTATCCATACCTCGGCGGCGACGGTCGCCGTCCTCCCCGAAGCGGACGACGTGGAGATCGATATCAACCCGAACGATTTAGAGATCGATACCTTCCGTTCCTCCGGCGCGGGCGGTCAGCATATCAACAAGACCTCTTCCGCAATCCGCATCACCCATAAGCCGACCGGCTTGGTGGTGGAGTGTCAGGACGAGCGCAGCCAGTATAAGAACAAGGATAAGGCGATGAAGGTGCTCAAGTCCCGCCTCCTCAAGATGGAGCAGGATAAGCAGAACGAGGCGATCGCCTCCGACCGCCGTTCACAGGTAGGGTCGGGCGACCGCAGCGAGAAGATCCGTACCTACAACTTCCCCCAGAGCCGCGTCACCGACCACCGTATCGGACTGACCCTGTACCATCTCGACGACATCATGAACGGCAGCCTCGACGAGGTCATCGACGCCCTCGTCACCGCTCAGCGAGCAGAACAGCTGAAGGAAAGCATTCACCATTAAGCAAACAATTATGAAAACACTTTATCTATCCAATACAACCGAAGATATATTGAAGGCGGCTGACATCCTTCGGGACGGCGGTCTGGTCGCTATGCCGACCGAGACGGTCTACGGGCTCGCCGCAAACGCGCTGAACGGTAATGCGGTTCGCCGTATCTTTGAGGCGAAGGGCAGACCGATGGATAACCCGCTGATCGTCCATGTGTCGGAGTTCTCCGATATTGGACGCCTTCATTTGGTTGCCGAGATCCCCGAAAAGGCGAGGAAGCTTGCCGAAGCCTTCTGGCCGGGACCGCTGACCATCATCATGAAGAAGGGCGCGGTCATCCCCGACGAGGTCAGCGCGGGTCTCGATACCGTCGCGATCCGTATCCCCTCCCATCCCGACGCCCATCGGTTGATGGCGCTGAGCGGTCTGGCGCTTGCGGCGCCCTCCGCGAATACCTCCGGTAAGCCCAGTCCTACGACCGCCGGGCATGTCCGCGACGATATGGACGGCAGGATCGAGGCCGTGATCGACGGCGGCGCCTGCTCCGTCGGTGTGGAGAGCACGGTCATCACCGTCGCGACCGATATCCCGCGTATTCTCCGCCCGGGGCTGATCACCCGCGAGGAGATCGAGGCGGTGATCGGGCATATCGAGGTCGACCGCGCGGTGCTCAACAAGCTTGAGAATAATGAGAAAGCCGCGTCCCCCGGCATGAAATACAAGCATTACGCGCCGAAAGCGCGGGTCATCCTCGTCCGCGGAACGGACGAGAAGTACATCACCTTCGTCAACCGCGCATACGCCCGCGACAAGGGCGTTGCGGCGATGTGCTATGACGAGGATGCGTCGAGGATCAGCGCACCCTGCGTGACGATGGGCAGCATAAATGACGAGAAGCAGCAGGCGCAGGAGCTCTTCGACGCTCTGCGCGCGGTCGATACGATCGAGGGCGTTTCTACGGTCTACGCCCACTGTCCATCCGCCGAGGGCGTGGGGATGGCGCTGTATAACCGTATGATCCGCGCGGCGGCGTTCGAGGTCATCGACCTGCCGAAGAAGCGCGTCATCGGACTGACCGGACAGACCGGCGCCGGCAAGAGCGAGGTCGCGCGGCTGATGGCTGAGCGCGGCTTGCCTGTCGTCAGCGCCGACGCCGCCGCCCGCAAGGCGGTGGAGGATGGGTCGGTGAAGCGCGCGTTATGCGACGCCTTCGGCGACGTACTGCTCCCCGACGGCAGTCTGGATCGGCGCAAAACCGCCGAGGTCGCCTTCTCCTCACCCGAGAATACGGCGAAGCTCAACGCGATCACCCATCCGAAGATCCGCGCGCTCATGCTCGATGAAGCGGAGCAGGCGGCGGGGGAGTGGGTCGTCTTTGACGCGTCCCAGCTGTTCGAGTCGGGCGAGGATACCCTCTGCGATCTGATCGTCAGCGTGGTCGCCGACCGCGAGCTGCGTATGGAGCGCCTGCGTTCGCGCGACGGTATCGGCGATGAAGAGATCGCCCGCCGCATGAGCGTGCAGTATGACGAGAGCTTTTTCCGCGCGATGTCCGACGCGGTCATCGAGAACAACGGCACTGTCGGCGCGCTCGATCGGGCGGTCGGCAATATTTGCGAAAGGCTGGTGAGTCCGTGAGCAGGCATTATCGAAAGCGAGAGACCCGGGGACACGGCGTTCTGGGCTTCTTTATCACGCTGATCCTGGTGCTGGCTATCCTTGCCGCGGCGGTTTTCTTCTTCTCCGGCGACGGGATGAGCGGACTCAAGGGCAAGGTCTACAGCTGGTTTTACCCGCAGAAATATACCGCCGAGGTCAAGGCGAGCGCCGCGGAGTTCGGCGTTGACGAGGCGCTGATCTATGCCGTGATCCGTACCGAGAGCGGCTTTCGCCCCGAGGTGGTGAGCCACGCGGGCGCCGTGGGACTGATGCAGCTGATGCCCGAGACCTTCGAGTGGCTGCAGAACAGCCACGACGGCTCGGTGACCCGTACCACTGCCGATCTGACCGACCCCGCGGTCAATATTCGCTACGGCACCTGCTTTTTGTCGATGCTGCTGCGGGATTATAACGGCGACGTCCGTACCGCCGCCGCGGCATATAACGCGGGCTCGACTACGGTGGACGGCTGGCTCGGCGATACCCGTTATTCGTCCGACGGTCGGCACCTGAGCCTGATCCCGTACGAGGAGACCTCGAACTACGCCGATAAGGTCGCTGAAGCGTACGAAATGTATAAGAAGCTGTATTATGAGTAATCTATTGGTGAATACGTTTCACCTGATCTATAGAAATGGAGGATGTATATGAGTAACGCAAAGGAACTCAAAGAAAAATTGATGATGAAGGAGCGCAGGGGCGCCGCGGATTATTCCGCCGAGGTGCTGAAGGAAGCTGACGCCTACTGCGAGGGCTACAAGCGCTTTCTCGATCACGCGCGCACCGAGCGCGAGGCGGTCGCGACCGTCCTTAAGATGGCGCGGGAGAAGGGCTTCGTCGAATTTGACCCCGATCACCGGTATCAGCCCGGCGACAAGGTCTATATCGTCAACCGTGAGAAGGCGATCGGTCTCGCCGTGATCGGCAGGAACGGCACCGCCGACGGCGTGCGCCTCGCGATCGCGCACATCGACTCGCCCCGCATCGACTTAAAGCCCAACCCGCTGTATGAGAGCAACGGCATGGCGCTCTTCAAGACCCATTACTACGGCGGCATCAAGAAGTACCAGTGGACGGCGATCCCCCTCGCCCTGCACGGCAGAGTCGTCAAGCTCGACGGCACCGCGGTCGATATCCATATCGGCGACGACCCGAAGGACGAGTGCTTCCTGATCACCGACCTGCTGCCCCATCTCGACAAGGAGCGCGTGACCCAGACGATGGGCAAGGCGTTCACCGGCGAGGATCTGAATATCCTGATCGGCTCGCGTCCCTATGACGACAGCGACGAGAAGGATCTGATCGCCTTGAACGTCATGCGTATCCTCAACGAGCGCTACGGCATCGAGGAGGACGACTTCCTCTCCGCGGAGCTGAACTTCTGTCCCGCGTACCCCACCCGCGACGTGGGCTTCGACCGCTCCATGATCGGCGGCTACGGACACGACGACAAGTGCTGCGCTTATCCGTCCGTCACCGCGATCTTCGACACCGAGCTGCCCGAGTCTACCTGCATCACCTACCTGACCGATAAGGAAGAGACAGGCTCCGACGGCAACACCGGTATGCAGAGCGATTTCCTGCGTTATTTCATCTATGACCTCGCGAAGGCTGACGGCAACGAGGGCTACCGCGTGCTGAGCAGGAGCAAGTGCCTCTCCGCAGACGTCAACGCGGCTTTCGACCCGACCTTCTCCTCCGCTTATGAGCAGAAGAACTGCTCCTATATCAACGAGGGCGTCGTCATCAGCAAGTACACCGGCCACGGCGGCAAGTACGACACCTCCGACGCCTCCGCCGAGTTCATGGGCGAGATCCGCTCCATGCTCGAGAAGAACGGCGTCAAGTGGCAGATCGGCGAGCTCGGCAAGGTCGATATCGGCGGCGGCGGCACCATCGCGAAGTACGTCGCCAACATGAACGTCGACGTGGTTGATTTGGGCGTCGCGGTGCTGTGCATGCACGCGCCGTTCGAGGTCATCAGCAAGGCGGATATGCTGATGGCGCACAAGGCGTTCTACGGCCTGTTCAACTGAATGATCGAAGATACACGGGCAGCTCTCACGGGCAGCCCGTGTTTTTAGTTAGGAATGAGGAGTTAGGAGTTAGGAATTATAAAAACGTTGCAGAGAATTGTAGGGGACGTTGGGGGTATGGCTATATGGTAGGGGCGGTCATTGACCGCCCGCTATCGCAGGGCGTGATATATCCTATCATACGTTTTCGATATCAATAACGTCCGTCATTCGCGGGCGACCAATGGTCGCCCCTACGGCGGGAGCATTCCTCGCCGGAGACAGCTCCCCCCCTTGTCCTTCGGACATTCCCCCAACGGGGGCGCCAACCCCTACAACCCTATACGACGTTTATACAATTCCTAATTCCTCATTCCTAACTCCTCATTCTTAAATACTTTTTCCCAAAAATGCGGACTCGCGGCTTTACTTTAGCTTTTCTTTGTGGTATAATGCTACAGAATAGGGAAAAATGCCTTGAAAGGAATATGAAAATGAAAGCTAATATTTATCGCTCCGTTACCTGCGGAGATTTACGCGAAGAACATATCGGTCAGGAGGTGCGCCTCGCCGGCTGGGTCGAGAATATCCGCGACCACGGCGGCGTCATGTTCCTCGACATCCGTGACCAGTACGGCGTGACCCAGGTCGTCGTCCATGACGACGCGCTTTTAGAGGGCGTGAACCGCGAGTGCTCCGTTACCATCTCCGGCAACGTCGTCAAGCGAGACGAGGAGACGATCAACAATAAGATCGCTACCGGTACCGTCGAGGTCGTCGCCTCTACCCTCACCATCCTCGGCAAGTGTAAGAACAACCTGCCCTTCGAGGTGGTCTCCTCCACCGCGACCAACGAGGATACCCGCCTGAGATACCGCTTCCTCGACCTGCGCAACCCCAAGGTACACGACAAGATCCTCCTGCGCTCGCAGGTGATCTCCTACCTTCGCGCTAAGATGGGCGAGATGGGCTTCATGGATATCGCCACCCCGATCCTCGGCGTGTCCTCTCCCGAGGGCGCCCGCGACTACCTGATCCCCTCCCGCAAGCATAAGGGCAAGTTCTACGCTCTGCCTCAGGCGCCGCAGATCTTCAAGCAGCTGTTGATGGTCTCCGGCTTCGATAAATACTTCCAGATCGCGCCCTGCTTCCGTGATGAGGACGCGCGTGCCGACCGTTCCCCCGGCGAGTTCTACCAGCTCGACTTCGAGATGGCGTATGCGACTCAGGAGGATGTCTTTGAGGTCGCCGAGGAAGTGCTCTATTCCACCTTCAAGAAATTCTCGGATAAAGAGATCAGCAAGCCGCCGTTTAGACGCATCACCTTTGCCGAGGCGATGCTCAAGTACGGCACCGATAAGCCCGATCTGCGTAATCCGCTCGAGATCGTCGAGATCTCCGATATGTTTGAGGAGACCGACTTCAAGCCCTTCTTAAAGAAATGCGTCCGTTCGATCAACGTCCCCGGCGCCGCTTCCTGCTCCAAGAGCTGGTTCAAGAAGATGGAGGAGTTCGCGCTCTCCATCGGTATGAAGGGTCTGGGCTACGTCAAGGTCACCGACGACCTGCTCTTCGACGGCCCGATCGATAAGTTCTTAAAGCCCGGCGACAGAGAGGAGCTGATCCGGAGGAACGGCTCCAAGGCGGGCGACGTGATCTACTTCATCGCCGATACCGCCGCCGACGCGCCGAAGCTCGCGGGTCAGATCCGTACCGAGGTCGCGACCCGTCTCGACCTGATCGACAAGAGCCGCTTCGACTTCTGCTTCATCGTCGACTTCCCGATGTATGAGCAGGACGAGGAGAGCGGTCAGATCATCTTTACTCACAACCCGTTCAGTATGCCGCAGGGCGGTATGCAGGCGCTCTTAGAGAAGGATCCCTGCGATATCCTCGCCTACCAGTACGACATCGTCTGCAACGGCGTGGAGCTCTCCTCCGGCGCTGTCCGTAACCACGACATCGATATCATGAAGAAGGCGTTCGCCATCGCGGGCTATTCGGAGGACGACCTCAAGGAGAAGTTCCGCTCCCTGTATACCGCGTTCCAGTACGGCGCGCCGCCGCATGCAGGCATGGCGCCCGGCGTCGACCGCATGCTCATGCTCCTGACCGAGGAGGAGAATATCCGCGAGGTCATCGCGTTCCCGATGAACTCCAACGCCCAGGACGTCCTGCTCGGCTCTCCCGGAGAGGTCAGCGAGCAGCAGCTCCGTGAAGTTCATATCAAGTTGAGATAAGTACGGAGAACGGAGAACGGAGAACGGAGAACGGTTAACGGAAACGCTGACGCGTTTTGGAGCTATATTGGAATCGGGTGCGGGCAACGCCCGCCCTTCACCGTTCACCATTCACCATTCACCATTCACCGCCCCTGAAAGGAACATATTATGGTAACCAGAGAAGACATCGAGAATATCGCCCTGCTCTCTAAGCTGTTCGTGGATGAAAAGGATCTCGACAGCCTGACCGAAGAGATGCAGAAGATCGTCTCCTTCGCCGACACCATCAACAGCGTCGAGGTGAAGAGCGGCGATTTTGACAACATCAACAACCTCTCTAACGCCTTCCGCAAGGATGAGGTCAAAGAATCCTACCCCGTCGGGGAGATCCTCAAGAATGCCCCCGAACAGGCGGAGGATCACTTCCTCGTCAGAAAGAGAGCGTAAGATGGGACAGATCAAACGCATCCATGAGATGCTCGTCAATAAAGAGATTTCCTGCGTTGAGCTGACCAAAAAGTATTTGGAAGCCATCGAAAATTCTAATAAAGAACTAAACGCCTACATCACCGTCACCCCCGAGGTCGCTCTCGCACAGGCGGCTAAGGTGGATGAGAAGCTCGCCGCGGGCGAGACCATCGGTCTGCTCGAGGGCGTCCCGATGACCCTCAAGGACAATATCTCCACCAAGGGTATCGAGACCACCTGCGCCTCCAAGATCCTCACGGGCTACAAGCCGATCTACGACGCGACCGTCTATGAGCTGCTGCAAAAGGAAGGCGTGGTCATGCTCGGCAAGACCAACATGGATGAGTTCGCGATGGGCTCGTCCTGCGAGACCTCATACTACGGCGGAGCTAAGAACCCCCACAGCCTCGATCATGTGGCGGGCGGCTCCTCCGGCGGCGTTGCGTCTGCTGTCGGCGGCAACCTCGCCGTCTACGGTCTGGGTTCCGATACGGGCGGCTCTATCCGCCAGCCCGCGTCCTTCTGCGGTATCGTCGGCTTAAAGCCCACCTACGGCGCCGTGTCCCGTTACGGACTGATCGCCTACGCCTCGTCCTTCGACCAGATCGGTCCGATCACCCATGACGTAGAGGACGCCGCGATCGTCTTTGACGCGATCGCGAAGTACGATGAGCGTGATTCCACCTCCCGGGGCAGCGAGCCTGCTCTGCCGACCCTGGATAATGATATCAGGGGCAAGAAGATCGGTATCGCCAACCAGTACCTCGACGGCGTCCGCGAGGACGTGAAGGAGGCGGTGCTTCAAGCCGCCAAGGTGTATGAGGATATGGGCGCCGAGATCGTTTATTTCGACCTGCCCGAGCTGAAGTTCGCCCTGCCCGTGTACTACATCCTCGCGATGGCGGAGGCGTCCTCCAACCTCGGCCGCTATGACGGCATCCGTTACGGCTACAAGGCGGAGCATTATAACGGCACCCACGACATGATCTGCCGTACACGCAGCGAGGGCTTCGGCAAGGAGGTTCAGCGCCGTATCCTGATGGGTACATACGTCCTTTCCGCGGGCTACTATGACGCGTATTATAAGAAGGCGGTCAACCTGCGCGGCGCGATCGTCGAAGCCTTCGACCGTGCCTTTATGAATGTCGACGTGATCCTCGCGCCGACCGCTCCCGTGACCGCGTTCAAGAGCGGCTATCTCTTCGGCGAAGAGACCGACCAGCTCGAACAGTACCTCTCCGATATCTGCACCGTACCGGTCAACACCGCGGGTCTGCCTGCGGTATCCGTCCCCTGCGGCGTCGATCGGGAGGGCTTACCCATCGGTATGCAGCTGATCGGTAAGAAATTTGATGAGAAAACCATCCTCAACCTCGCTTATCGGTATGAGCAGGCTGAGCATAAGACGATAGAAACAAAGTGGGGTGTCAAGCTGTGAAATACGAATTGGTAGCGGGCTTTGAGACCCATGTCGAATTACAGACGAACACCAAGATCTTCTGCTCCTGCACCACGAAGTTCGGCGGCGACCCCAACACCCATTGCTGTCCCGTGTGCATCGGCTTGCCGGGTACGCTCCCGAAGCTGAACGAGCGCGTCGTGGAGTACGCGATCATGGCGGGTCTTGCCACCAACTGCGAGATCGCCGAGATCGCCAAGATGGACCGTAAGAACTACTGCTATCCCGATCTGCCCAAGGCGTACCAGATTTCTCAGTACGATAAGCCCCTGTGCGAGCATGGTTACATCCAGCTTTCCAATGGAAGAAAGATAAGAATACTTCGTATTCATATCGAGGAGGACGCGGGTAAGCTGATCCATAACCACGGCGATACCTACGTCGATTATAACCGCGGCGGCGTACCGCTGATCGAGATCGTCACCGAGCCCGATTTCCGCTCGATCGACGAGGCGAAGGAGTACGTTGAGAAGCTCCAGCAGATCATGCGCTATATCGGCGTGTCCGACTGCCGTATGCAGGAGGGCTCGATGCGCTGTGACGTGAATATCTCCGTCCGCCCCGAGGGCTCTGAGAAGCTCGGCACCCGCACCGAGATCAAGAACATGAACTCCATCACCAATATCGCGAAGGCGATGGAATATGAATACGAGCGTCAGGTCGACCTGATCGAGAGCGGCGGCGAGGTCGTGCAGGAGACCCTGCGTTATGACGACGCCACCGGCACCACCTCCTCCATGAGAAGTAAAGAGGACGCTCACGACTACCGTTACTTCCGCGAGCCTGATTTGGTTACGATCAGTACGCCGAAAGAAAAAATAGAGGAGCTTCGCTCCCGCCTGCCCGAATTACCCGAGCAGAAGTTCGCGCGCTACACCGAAGAATACGGCATCCCCGAGAAGGACGCCGCCCAGCTGACCAAGTACCGCAGCATCTCCGAGTTCTTCGACAAGGCGTCTGAGGGGCTGAAAGCGCCCAAGACCGCCTCGAACTTCATCATCGGTCAGATCTTCCGCCGTCTCGAGACCGAGGCGGATAAGGAAGCCTTCGACGTCAAGACCACCGCCGATCAGCTCAACGAGCTGTGTAGGCTCCTCGAGAGCGGCAAGCTCAAGAACAACCTCGCCAAGACCGCGCTCGAGAAGATGCTCGATTCCGGCAAGGCGGTCACCGAGTTCGTCAGCGAGTCCGATATGGCGGGTCTCGACGACAGCACCCTCACCGAGTATTGTCAGAACGCGATCAACGCCATGCAGGCGGCTGTCGCCGACTACAAGAGCGGTAAGGAGAAGGCGCTCATGGCGGTGCTCGGCAACGTCATGAAGCAGAGCCGCGGCAGAGCCGACGCGCCCTCCGTGATCAAGAAGCTCAAGGAGCTCATCGGTCAGTAACCGACAACCGAATCCAACCACAGCGCCCTCTTTCGCTGAATTGAGGGCGCTGTTCTGCGTTTTGTTAAGGAGAATACCCATGAAAAGAAGCATATCCGTTTTACTCGCAATCATTCTGCTGCTGTCAGCCCTTGTTTCCGTACCCGCGGTCGCAGGATCGGTCGAACAGGAGTCCGGTGATGCCGTGATATACGGCGAGGAAAGCGCGCACGCGCCGGTTGACGTCGATACCTTCTCGCGTTTACCCGGAGAGAAAAAGGCGCACGCTCCCGCCGATACTGCCGAACGGGAGAAGCCCTCTCCCGCCGCGACCGGCGTCATAGAAGAAAAATCCGTGACGGAGTATTCCTACGAGGTCAAGCCGCTGCTTGCGCCGTTCAATTGCCTGTTCTTCGTCAAGACGGATAACCCCGACCCGACGTCCTTCCGCTTTACGGATCCCGATTCCGTTTATGATGAGGAGGGCGAAGAGAAGGATTCCCTCGTCGCCTATACAGATTATTATGATCAGCCTGTCATCTTTGCGGACGTGCAGTATGAGGATGAGAGCACCGGCCGCGTCGCCGGCGGCTACATCTTCGTATCCGACCGCTTCACTACCGACGGCGGAAAGCTCACGCTCCAGTACAGCTCCGGCTACGGCTGGTGGGCGGATTGGTATGATTCCGACATCACCGTCACGATCCCTAAGCTCAAGGATGAAGTAGATTACCTGATCGACACCTACGCGAAGGGAAGTACGTTCTTCGATAAGATGGACGCGGTACAGTCGGGACTCTACAGCATCTGTCACTACAGCGGCTCCTTTGTGCGCGGCAGGGTCGAGAGAGTCGATCCCTACTGGATGCTCGCGAGAGCCGGCCACTACGATCAGAGCTACTATATCTACAGCCCCTTTATACGTCGGGACAACCGCTCGCTCTTTGCCTCGGCGATCTATCCCTACCGCTATGATTCGCTCGGCTTCCCGGGACTTCTGGCTGCTGTCGCACAGCGCCTTGACCCCCGCGTGACCGTCGAATGGACGAGTACGCACTACCTGTTCAACGCCACCCTTGACGGCGTGACCAAAAGCTACGGCGGCGCGGGAAAAATCGAAGGTCAGGGTGTTGACGAGAAGGATATCAAGCGCGTGTTCACCCTTGAGAAGAACGACGCCCCGATCACCCTTGAGGGCTCCTATCAGCTGCTCAAGGACTATGCCGCTCTCGAGATCGAGGACGATATCCCGCGTGACGACGAGCTGAGCTTCCGCGATATCTGCGACACCGTCGGCGACGGCGCGTGGGTCACCATGGCGGGCAGCAATATGTCTACCGACGGCCACCACGACGTTTCCAATCCCGTTTTCACTTACCTCTATTCCAAGGGCAACACCGACTACATCGCCGACGACGAATGGGATGTCGGCTCCCGTCTGTACTGGGGCGGCAAAATGGGCTATTTTACCGACGCATGGGTAGACGGCAGGTATGTCGGCGAGTGGAGAACCCTTGTAACGGGCGAGAAGTTCGCCGACCATCCCAACAGCGACCTGTATCTGATCAAACATGAGATCCCGCTGATCCAATACGGTGAGGAGTACAATTACAATTACGCGGAGCAGAAGTACGAGACGACCTATACCCTGACCGGTATCACCATGGCGAAGAAGAACATCCTCTTCCGCTATGATAAGGCTACCGACAAGTGGTACGCCGACGTGGATGAGCTCAGTTATGGCTACGCGTCCTATTCCGACGCGGAAGCGATGGTGAATCAGGGCGTGCTGAACGCCTCTTACCTCGAAAAGCTCTGTCTGACGCGCGCTCAGGTCGTCGCCATGAAGGTAGACCGCAACACCGATACCCTCCCGACTCAGGGCTATTACTTCGACGGCAGATTTGCGCCGGGTACGCCCTTCGGTCTCGGCTACATCCTCGGCGATATCAACGGCAACGGCGAGGTCGACGTGATCGACGCGACCCTGATCCAGCGACACGCCGCCGCCATCGAGACGGAGTATACGGCAAAGGATTTCCTGCACGGCGACGTCAACGCCGACGGTAAGACGGATATCATCGACGCGAGCCTGATCCGCGGGTATCTCGCCGGGATCTCATGCCATTATGACATCGGCGGCATCGTCCGCACATAACCCGTACCGCAACACGATATTCAAGAACCATCAGCGCTCCTGTAAAAGGGGCGCTGTTTTTGCGTGTACAAGCAGGGGGACGATCGCGAAGCGATGAAATTGAAGAGCTTCCGTGATATCGCCCTGCTGACGCAGAACGAACGGGCTGAATAAGCCCCTACACGGGATGTTTGCAAAGCCCTCGCCCTACAACACTCCGCGACGTTTATTATATTCCTCACTCCTCATCGCTCATTATGGCTCCGGGTACTTTGTAATTCTCCTCGAACTCGCGGATGATCTCGAGGTAGCTGTCCTGCGTGTCGTTCTGCCAGGGGTGGAGCTTGCTTTTCGGCAGGGTCTGCTTCGGCTCGGGGGCGTTGAGGTAGCCCTCGAACTTCTTGCCGAAGAGCACGTCGGGGCGCAGATAACGGCTGAATTCGCTGTTCAGCCATTCGGCGCACTTGCTGTCGATGACGCGCTTCATGTCCGCTGTATCGTAGCCCTCATGCAGCAGGGCGGCGATAAGCCGCCGCGTACCCCCGGCGGAGGAACGGTAGCGGGTACCGGCACGCTGATTAAGATAATCTACGACTTCATCCACCTCAGGGAGATAGAGCGACGGGCTTGCCCGTCTTGCGCGTTCAGCGCCGTATTCTATATCTTTGTCTTTGTCTTGGTCATTGTCATTGTCTTTGTCATTGTCTTTGTCATTGTCTTTGTCATTGTCTTGGCTTGTTTTGGTTGTTTTGCTTGTTTTTCGTGCGTTGGTGTTCCCTTTCGGAGCGCCGCCCTTCCGTCCCGCGGCTGACCTTGCCCGACACAATTCATCATATTTTTCATACTCGCGGTCGATCTGCTTTCTCAGGATCGAGAACAGCACCCTCAGCGTGATATCGTCGGTAAAATCGGGCTTTTCGCCGCGATCGGCATAGTTCAGCAGCCCCTTGAGCAGCCGTCCGGTCTGTTCGTCGGAGAGCATCCCGAACTCGTCGGCGTAGTCGTTGAACAGCTTGATATACTTCGGTTCCTTCATGAAAATCACTCCTTCACCCATAGCGCGACAAAAGAAAAAGTTGCATACTTTTATGCAACAAAACAGTTTTTGTGAAAAATCTTTTTGCAGAGTTTTATCATGGTTTATCCGTGAGCGGGAAGATCTGTGCCGATAAGCAATGTCGATATATACAAAAATCAGCGGGAAATCTTGTAAAAAAAGCCGATAGCTATAATTCTGATACAGAAATTTATTTTTGCGATTTTTTTATATAATACAATTAAATAGGCATATCCTTATGCCTATATTAACATGAAAAAAGGAGGGAATGATCATGAGAAACACCGATAAGCTCACAAAACGCGCGCTTTCTCTCGTTTTGTGTCTGGTCGTGCTTGTATCCGCCGTCGCTATGGCTGTGACCGTCAACGCGGCTGACAGCGCTGAGGTCGCCGAGACCGGCGCCGAAACCTACTATCTGTGGGGCGAGCACACCAACGGTCCCAGCTTCAGCGGGACGACCCCTACCGGTACCTTTACTTATGATTCTTCGAAAGGCTATTATTACTGCGATGTAGCTGACGCGAGCAACGACTACTGCTTCGTGGTATCAACAGTCTCCAATTCTGCCGCCAAGGCTCAGCAGAACCAGGCGGTCACCAACGTATCCGGCGGACAAAAGTACTATGTACAGTCCGGCAACTACGGCGGCAAGAGCTGCATGCACCTGTGGAATCCCTCGGGTGACAAGCTCCGTATCTACTTCACGAGCCCCAGCGTAGGCTTGGTCGTCGTCGGTCTTGACGCACTTGAGACCCAGCCCGCTACCGTGAAGCCCACCTCCGCTCCCGCTACCCAGGCGGGCGGCAACACCAACCCCACCTCCGCTCCCGCTACCCAGCCGAGCGGCTCCTCCGACGGTAAGAACTACGTTTACTGTGAGAATGAAGCCGGCTGGAGCGCCGTTTACGCCTATATGTGGAACGGCTCGAGCGACTCCAACGCGGCATGGCCGGGCGTGAAGATGACCAACATCGGCGGCAGCATCTGGCGCTATCAGCTCCCCAAGAGCTACCAGAACATCATCTTCAACATCGGCAGCAACCAGACCCAGACTACCGACCTGACCTTCCCCGGCGCGGGCTACTGCTACAACAACAAGACCGGTCAGTGGTCGATCTATGATACCTCGCCGCTGCAGGTCTCCGCGTTCACCACCGATCTCGAAGCGCCCCAGTACAACGGCGTGGGCATCACCCTCAACGCTGACGCGAACGGCGAAGGCACGGTCTACTACAAGTTCAGCGTAACCGGCACCACCGGCACCCAGGTTCTCTCCGACTTCTCCACCAGGAAGTCCGTCCTGTGGACGCCTCAGACCGCCGGTACCTACACCATCACCTACGATTTCCGTGACGCGGCAGGCAACACCAACCAGCGCACCAAGTCCTACCTCATCGAGGACGGCTCGGTTTCTCCGACCCCGTACATCAAGACCGTGACCCCCGCGGGCGGTGAGATCCAGCGCAACAAGTCGGTCACCATCGCTACCTCCGCGGGCGGCGGTATCACCGGCACCAACCTGCTCTTCTACAAGTACACCATCAAGAACGCGAACGGCTCCATCGTGAACGTTCCGTACTATACGCTCAACAGCACCACCTCCTTCACGCCCACCGTGAACGGCGCGTACTCCGTGACCGTCAGCGTTCAGGCGTCGGATAACAAGGTTGAGGAGCGCACATACGACTTCACCTGCGTAGGCACCCTGTCGCCGACCGAACAGCCCGCGACCCAGCCTCCGACACAGAAGCCCACTCAGCCCCCGACACAGCCCGCGACCCAGAAGCCGACTCAGGCTCCCCCGACTCAGCCGCCTACAGAGCACAGCGCGCAGCCGATCCTGCTGGGCGACGCGGATGACGACGGCGACGTCAACGTCATGGACGTTACCTGGATCCAGCGCTACGAGCTGGGCATCCCGCTCTACACCCCGATCAATTTGGTCAACGCCGACGTAGACCGCAACGACGACGTCGATATCGTTGACGCGACCTTCATCCAGCGCTTTATCTCGGGCATCATCCACGATTTTGACGAAATTCTTTAAGAAGGAGGTAACATAACATGAAGAAGCTTTCACGCATACTGGCGCTGATCATGTGCCTTGCGATGCTGTTCTCCGTAGCTGTTATCTCCGCGAACGCGGTGGATGAAGAGCTCGCCGATACAGCAGCCGACGTCGATGTTGCAGACACCTCTGCGGACGGCGTTACCGTCCACGTCTATGCGACCGACTACACCCCGTATATCTACTACTGGAACACCCTTCCGTCCAATATCACCTGCACCTATCCCGGCGTGAGGATGACCGCGTCCCCCTCGCTCACCGGCGGTCACTGGTACACCTACACCTTCACCGGCAAGACCAAGGTCAACTTCATGCTGACCAACGGTTCGTCAGCTCTCGCTGACCAGAAGTCCGGCGAGCTGACCCGCAACACCGGCGAGTGGTGGTACTACAACGGCCGCTTCCGCTCGAAGAACCCCTTCGAGGCGGATCCCTACCAGAGCGTCGATATGCGTCAGGATACCATCTACTTTGTCATCACCACCCGTTTCTATGACGGCGACAAGGGCAACAACGTCCACTGCTGGGATGACACTAAGGCAAACAACCCCGATTCCGACCCCGCGTGGCGCGGCGACTTCAAGGGTCTTGCCGACAAGCTCGACTACATCAAGGCGCTGGGCTTCTCCGCGATCTGGATCACTCCTGTTGTCGAGAACGCCTCCGGCTATGACTACCACGGCTACCACGCGCTCAACTTCTCGAAGGTCGACGCCCGCTATGAGAGCGACGACTTCACGTATGAGGATCTGATCGCGGCGGCTCACGAAAAGGGCATGAAGATCGTTCAGGACGTCGTCTGGAACCACACCGGTAACTTCGGCGAGACCAACCTCGAGAACCTGTTCGAAAAGGACGACTCCGACCGCACCAAGCTCGGCGACATGAAGTCCACCATGATCCCCACCAAGAAGCTCCTTGACTACTGCGGCGTCTCCAAGCCCGAGCAGTACTGGCAGCTCCCCGACCAGACCCAGTACGACAAGCGCCTGCAGCTGATGAAGCAGACCGAGGGCTTCACCGATATGGTATCCTACGATAAGACCGCCAACTCCAACAACTATTTCCATAACGGCTACTTCGCGAGCCTTAACTGGGACGACTGGACCTGTAAGTTCTGTCAGATCGCGGGCGACTGCGTCGACCTGAACACCGAGAACAAGGCTGTTGCCGACTACACCGTCGACGCGTACTCCAACTACATTGATATGGGCGTTGACGCCTTCCGTGTCGACACTGTCCGTCATATCCCCAGACTCTCTCTGAACAAGTGGTACAACGACCCGATGAACGCAGCCGCGAAGGCAGCCGGCAACAATAACTTCTATATGTTCGGCGAAGTCTGCTGCCGTTTCAGCCAGACATGGTACCGCGATAACGCCGGCGAGTCCGTCCAGTTCTACACATGGGACGATTCCGCCGCCGACCTCGCGAAGCTGTCTGCTGCTACCGACGCTGCGACGATCAAGAACAACGTCAAGAACACGATCACCTTCTGTGAGAACCACGTCAGCACCTCCAATCAGCCGACCTCTCAGAACGCGTTCCTCAGCGGCATCAACTACCATACCCCCGATTACTCCCAGAGCTCCGGCATGGGCGTCATCGACTTTACCATGCACTGGCAGTTTGACACCGCCTCCGGCGCTTACGGCTCGGCTCTGGCTCAGGATCCGTACAACAAC
Organism: uncultured Clostridia bacterium; assembly: GCA_947166135.1. Lineage (GTDB taxonomy): Bacteria > Bacillota > Clostridia > Oscillospirales > Acutalibacteraceae > Ruminococcoides. The sequence goes on from CAMVDB010000016.1 coordinate 17,654, forward strand.
GATGCAACATGGAACGTCACCTACGTCGAGTCTCACGACTACGCTCCCGACCAGAACCAGAACAACCGCTTCACCGGCGGCACCCAGACCTGGGCTGAGAACCTCAACCTGATGTTCACCTTCCGCGGTATCCCCTGCCTGTACTACGGCGGCGAGGTCGAGTTCCAGAAGGGCGTCCGCATCGACGAAGGTCCCAACATCTCGCTCGCGAACTCCGGTCGTGCGTACTTCGGCGATTACCTCGAAGGCTCCGTCACCGCGAACGACTTCTCCAGCTACACCGCTTCCGGCAAGGTCGCAGACACCCTGAACGCGCCTCTGGCGAAGCACCTCCAGAAGCTGAACGCGATCCGCCGCGCGGTTCCCGCTCTGCAGCTGGGTCAGTACACCACCAACAGCAACTATGTCAGCGGCAACATGGCTTACATCCGCCGTTATACCGGTCCCTACACCGATACCAAGGGCGTGACCAAGAACGTTGACTCCCTCGCCTGCGTGGCTGTTACCGACGGCGCTACCTTCAAGAACATCCCCAACGGCACCTACATTGACGCTGTCACCGGCGACAGAAAGACCGTCTCCGGCGGCACCCTGACGGTGGGCTCTGTCGGTAAGGGTAACATGCGCGTGTACGTTTACAGCTCTCCCACAGCGAGCATCAGCGGCGCGATAGGCCCCGGCGGCCAGTCTTATCTGAAGTAATTCAGCATAATCGGTTCTAAGCTTAAAGCTAATCAGAAAGCTCCCCTCATCGCAGGGGAGCTTTTGTTGTTTCAGGGACAGCAATTTGAGGGCGAGGAACTTTTGGGGATCAGGAATTGTTAGGAATGAGAAGTTGTAGGGGCTGAATTCATTCAGCCCGCAGCTTGTAGAAAAACCTAAAAAGCCTTCCTTTGGGAAAGGAAGGTGCCTCCGCAAGGAGGCGGATGAATTGTATTGATTGTTTGAGCGAAGCGAGTCACATTCATTCACGTTGGTGTTCAGAACCGAGGTAATATGAGGGTTTCTCCCTTCGGTCGATCAATTCATGCAATTCCTCAGTCCCCTTTCGGGGACAGCTCCCTTTACCAAAGGGAGCCTTGGAAATCGACTACTCATATATTTTATGATACTTATGTATTACTCCGCCCCTCTCATTCTCTATGCAAAAACTGTCATATCCCATTACAAATTGTTTGATTTTGTCCGATTTTTTGCAAAATGTCCAAAAATAAAGGCGATTCGTTGTAAAAATTTCAAACCCGATTTCTCGGTTGTTATTGAATTAACAGCCCGTTTGTCATATAATTGTAACTGGTATTATTAGTTTGTAATTGATAACGACTCCGTTATCCGCTAATACTTATCAAATTTAGGAGGTATATATTATGGCAAGAGTTTACAATTTTTCGGCAGGTCCTTCGATGCTGCCCGAAAGCGTACTGAAGACCGCTGCTGCTGAGATGCTCGACTACAAGGGCACCGGCGAGTCTGTCATGGAGATGTCCCACCGTTCCAAGGAATACGGCGCGATCATCACCGAGGCTGAGTCTCTCTTACGCGAGATTATGAACATCCCCGATAACTACAAGGTCCTGTTCCTGCAGGGCGGCGCTTCCACCCAGTTCGCCGCGATCCCGCTCAACTTCATGAACGGCTCCGGCAAGGCTGACTATGTCATCACCGGCCAGTGGGCGAAGAAGGCGGCTCAGGAGGCTTCCCGTTACGGCGAGGTCAATATTGTCGCTTCCTCCGCTGACAAGACCTTCTCTTATATTCCGAAGCTCGACAAGAGCACCTTTACCCCCGACGCGGATTACTTCTATATCTGCATGAACAACACCATCTACGGTACCGTTTATCACGAGCTGCCCGAGACCGGTGATGTTCCGCTGATCGCCGATATCTCTTCCTGCTTCCTGTCCGAGCCCCTCGACGTCACCAAGTTCGGTATGCTCTACGGCGGCGCTCAGAAGAACGTGGCTCCCGCGGGCGTGACCATCTGCATCATCCGCGAGGATCTGCTCGGCAAGGCGCGCGATATCTGCCCGACCATGCTCAACTACCAGATCCATGCCGATAACGGTTCTATGTACAATACGCCTCCCTGCTACACCATCTACATCATGAAGCTCGTCCTCGAGTGGATCAAGAACGAGGTAGGCGGTCTGGAGAAGATGAAGGAGCTCAACGAGCGTAAGGCAAAGATCCTGTACGACTTCCTCGATTCCTCCGAGCTGTTCAAGGGTACCGTTGTCCCTGAGGACCGTTCTCTGATGAACGTCCCCTTCGTTACCGGCGACGCCGACCTCGACGCGAAGTTCGTCAAGGAGGCTACCGCGGCCGGCTTCATCAACATCAAGGGTCACCGTACCGTCGGCGGTATGCGCGCTTCTATCTACAACGCGATGCCGATCGAGGGTGTTGAGAAGCTCGTCGCCTTCATGAAGAAGTTCGAAGAAGAAAACAAATAATAAGGTGAATGACTAATGGTGAATGGTGTCGGAAAACGCTTCGCGTTTTGAATTCCTGCCAATAACGGGTGCGGGTGTCCCGCCCTCAACCATTCACTATTCACTATTCACCATAAGGAGATTATTATGTATAATATCTTAAAGCTCAACAAGATCGCCGCGATCGGTACCGACCGTCTGGGCGAGAATTACAACTGTGTTGACGAGTGCGCCGCTCCCGATGGTATCCTCGTCCGCTCCGCTTCCATGCATGACATGGAGCTGCCCGAGAGCCTGCTGGCGATCGCCCGCGCGGGCGCCGGCGTCAACAACATCCCGCTCGACAAGTGCGCCGAGAAGGGTATCTGCGTATTCAACACCCCCGGTGCGAACGCGAACGCCGTTATGGAGCTGGTTGTCGCAGGTATGCTGCTGGCTTCCCGCAAGATCGCTCAGGGTATCGCATGGAACAAGACCCTCGCGGATGATGAGAACTGCCTCAAGACCGTCGAGAAAGGCAAGAGTCAGTTCGTCGGTCCCGAGATCAAGGGCAAGACCCTCGGCGTTGTCGGTCTGGGCGCGATCGGCGTTCTGGTCGCGAACGCGGCGCGTGCGCTGCACATGCGCGTCGTCGGCTATGATCCCTACCTGAGCGTAGACGCGGCGCTCCATCTGAGCCGTCATGTCACCATCGTCAAGAATATCGACGAGATGTACGCACAGGCTGACTACATCACCTATCATCTGCCGCTCAACGACGGCACCCGCGGTATGATCAACGCCGAAACCATCGGTAAGATGAAGGACGGCGTCCGTATCCTGAACTTCTCGCGCGACGGTCTGGTCAAGTCCGCCGATATCATCGCGGCTCTCGAGAGCGGTAAGATGGCGGCTTATGTCACCGATTTCGCGACTCAGGATCTGCTGACTGTTGACGGCGTTGTTGCGATCCCGCATCTGGGCGCTTCCACTCCCGAGAGCGAGGACAACTGCGCAGTCATGGCTGCCGATGAGATCAAGGATTACCTCGAGCTCGGCAACATCAAGAACTCCGTCAACTTCCCGAATGTTTCCATGCCCAGAAGCGGCGAAACCCGCTTCTGTGTTTTCCATCAGAACACCCCGAAGATCATCTCGCAGCTGCTTGATATCATCGGCGGAAACGTAGAGAATATGGAGAACAAGAGCCGCGGCGACTATGCGTACACCATCATCGACGTCACCGGCGCTAACAAGGGCTGTGATGACGCGCTCAAGGCGATCGACGGCGTGATCCGCGTCAGAGAGCTGTGATTGTCAGCTTAAAGCTAAAGTTCAATCTTGTTATCAACACAAAAAACACCGGAGTTGCCGTCAGGCAGCTCCGGTGTTTCGTTTCTATTCTTATTTCAATGCGTCGCGGTACTGACCCATCAGCTTGACGTTCGCGTACTCGTACTTGTTCATCCTGCTGACAATGGTGTTCATGTTGGTGGTGTCGGGATTGTACCAGTCCATCGACTCGAAATACGTCTTGGCGTCGCCCGCCTTGGTGAAGCGGAAGCCGTTCTTCGCGTAGATCTCATTGATCGCGAACTGTACCTCTTCGAGATTCATCCACGAGATGTCGCTTTGGCTGAGATAGCGGGATGAGGCGTTCAGCCCGTAGCGGTCGGTGGTGTCGGTGTAGGTGCGCGCGGGAGTCGGGGTATTGCTTTGCTGAGGGGTCTCGGTTTTAGGCGGATCGGCAGGCTTCGTGCCCTTCGAGATCGTCAGTGTGACGGTGCTGCCGGGCTGAGCCGCGGTATCCTCCTTAGGCGACTGGGCGATGATGTAGTCCTCGGGGGCGCTGTCGCTGTAAGCAAACTCCGCCTTGAACTTGAAGCCGGCGTTTGTGAGCGTGTTATACGCGTCAGCGGATTTCATACCCACGATATTGGGGACGGTCGGCGTTTTCTCGGTCGCGGGCTGTGTTGCGGCGGACTGACCGCCGTTCTGTGCCGATGATCCCGCCGCAGCGGTGATCGTAGGGGAGGGGAGAGTCGGCGGGGTGCCGTTCTGCGCATTGTTTTTCCCCATGAAATAGTACAGCAGGAAGCCCGCGGCGCCGATCATCACGACCAGCAGGACGATCAGCAGGACATAGATCCATGTGCGCGATTTCTGCATCGGTTTCGGCGGCTCTGCGGGATACGGGCTCGGGTCGTACGTCGGGACGAACAGCGGCGCGCCGCAGCCGGGACAGAATTTCGCGTCATTTTTATTATTTCTTCCGCAGTTAGGACATTGCATAGGTTCTCTCTCCTCAAAGATTGTTCTTCTCTTATTCTACATGCTTTTTTTCCGAAATACAACAGGATTCGGAGTGCTTGATGTACAAAAAACGACGGTGATTCTTGTATAGATTGCATATATAAAGAAAGGCTGCCGCAGTCCGCGACAGCCTCATACGGTTATATATCGTTAATCCTTCGGCTTCTTCTCCCTCAGGAAGGTGAAGTAACCGACAGCGACGCCGAGAAGCATCGGCAGGATCACGTTGTGCCACACGTCGAAGTGAAACGGGCTGTGGGTGAAGATCAGCCCGACCAGGAAAATCAGCAGGTTATAGATCGCGGCAACCAGCACGACGAAGACCGCGAACGCGACGTATTTATTCTTGATCATGATGCGCACCTATTATCTTGATCACATGCGCTCGGGGCAGGTGATGTTGAACATGTCGAGAACGTTCTTGATGACGGTCTTGGTCGCGGTGCAAAGGCTCAGACGCGCCTGCATCAGCCCTTCGTCGTCACACTTTACGCGGCAGGCGTTGTAGAACTTGTGGAAGTAGGTCGCCACGTTGGTAACATACTTGGTGACCTTGGTGGGATCGTAGTCGCGCGCGGCGGCGACGACCTCGTTATCGAAGGATGAGAGCAGGTGAATCAGCTCGATCTCCTCGGGAGCGCCGAGCAGGCTGAGCTCCTCGTCGGTGCAGGAGCGCGCCTTCACGCCGTCCGCCTCGAGGTTGCGCAGGATGGAGCAGATGCGCGCGTGGGCGTACTGGACGTAGTAGACGGGGTTCTGGCTGTCCTCCTGGATCGCAAGGTCGAGGTCGAAGTCCATCTGGGTGGTCGCCTCGCGTGTGTTGAAGATGAAGCGCGCGCTGTCGACGGGTACCTCGTCCAGCAGATCGCGGAGCTGGATCGCCTTACCGGTACGCTTACTCATGGTGACGACCTGTCCGTCGCGGACGAGCTTGACCAGCTGCATCAGCAGGATATCGAGCTTGTCGCCGTCGTAGCCGATGGCGTTCATCGCGCCCTTGAGGCGCATGACATGACCGTGGTGGTCGGCGCCCCAGACGTTGATCAGCTTCTCGAAGCCGCGGTCGAATTTATTCTTGTGATAGGCGATATCGGCGGCGAAGTAGGTGGGGTTGCCGTTGCTGCGGATCAGCACATCGTCCTTTAATTCGAGTTTGTCGATGTAATCCTGCTTCTTGCCCTGCTTCAAGAGGATATCGGTGCAGACCTCCTTGTTCTTGTACCATACCGCGCCGTCCTTCTCGTAGACCATGCCCTTCTCGCGCAGGGTCTCGACGACCGCCTTGACCGCGCCGCTGTTGTGAAGGGTGCTCTCCATGAACCAGTTGTCAAATTTGATCTTGTACTTCGCCATGTCGTCCTGCATGCGCTTGATGTTGCGCGGCAGAGCAAAGTCGACCAGCGCCTGACGGCGCTCTGCGGGCTCGGCGTTCATGTAGGCGTCGCCGAATTCATCCTTGAACTGCTCCGCGCGCTCGATGATGTCCGCGCCCTGATAGCCGTCCTCGGGGAAGGGGAAGCTCTCATCGAACAGCTGCATATAGCGCGCCTCGAGAGAAGCGGCGAACTTCTCGATCTGGTTGCCCGCGTCGTTGACATAGAACTCGCGGTACGCCTGATAGCCCGCCTTCTGCATGACGGCGGCGAGACAGTCGCCCAGCGCGCCGCCTCTGGCGTTGCCCAGATGCATCGGACCGGTCGGGTTGGCGGAGACGAACTCGACCATGACCTTCCTGCCCTGACCGAAGTCGCTGTCGCCGTAATGCTCGCCCTCACGCTCGATCTCGCGGAGCACCTCGGCGAAGTACTGCTTGCTTAAAAAGAAGTTGATGAAGCCGGGACCGGCGATCTCGTATTTTTCGATAAGAGAATTATCCAAATCGATATGGCTGAGGATGATCTGCGCCGCCTTCGCGGGAGCCATGCGGAATACGCGCGCGCCCGCCATCGCGACGTTGGTCGCGATATCGCCGTGGCTGCGGTCTGCGGGCTCCTCGATGACGAACTTCGGCAGCTCGCCCTCGGGCAGCTCACCCGCCTGTATCGCGGCGTTCACCGCGCTTTCGATCTGCTTTCTCAGATTTTCGGTAACTTTCAGATTGGTCTTTGACATAGTGATATTCCTTTGCTGTATGATGTTGGCACCTTTGTGATTTCGGCTCCCTTTGGTAAAGGGAGCTGTCACCGAACGGTGACTGAGGGATTGTATAAATGTCGGCGTCAGCCGACGACATTATTCTTGTAGTTTATTGATGCGAGCGGAAACGTGGTAATGAATATCTGCACATATATCTTGGAATCTTTCATGGATATCTCTGTTTGTGTATCTGATTACTTCAATTCCGTGGTTGTTCAGATATTTGGTTCGCTCATCATCATATACGGTTGCATTCTCTTCATAATGCTGAGATCCATCCAATTCTATAACCAGCTTTGCTTTCGGACAATAGAAATCGGCAATATAACGACCTATTACTTTTTGTTTTGTAAAAGCGATGCCGTAGGCTTGTCGATAAGGTTTGAGGTAATCGTACCACAAGTGTTTTTCCTCTTTCGTCATGTTCTTTCTCAGCTCTTTTGCTAAGTGAACGTTCTCTTTGCAATGCGTTCTTTCCATGAAAACCACCTGATTCGGTTGGTCGCGGAAGAATCCGCTCCGATTTTAAAATCCCTCAGTCAGCTTGCGCTGACAGCTCCCTTTACCAAAGGGAGCCTTTTGCTATTTTTCTTTGATCGAAATATAAAACTCGTTCTCGCTGACGACTGCGCGGTTGAAGTCCAGCTTGTAGGAGGCGCAAAGCTCGCCGCCGTGCTCGCACAGATCGGTCTTGACGCTGTCGGTGAAGATGCCGATGAACATCTGACCCATCGGGGTGTCGTACAGGCACTCATGCCGAACGCCTTCTTCAAGGATCAGATGACTGCTCATCTCGCCGCGGCGGTCGATCGACAGTACGCCGTTCTCCAGCGTGACGGTGGTGTCGGTTTTGACGCCGGGGTTATCCTCGGCGTATTCGGGGTAGGTGATGACCGCGCCGCTATCGGTGAGCTGCATATCGCCCGCGGTGATGACCTCGATCCTGTCCTTTTCTCCGTCGACGGTCTGGACGCCTACGACGGTGATCATATATCTCTCGTCCATCAGTATTCCTCGATGTTGATGTGTTCGATGTTATTGTGAGGCTTGTTTTTGAGGAACAGCCCCGCGAATTTCTCAAAGTCGGCGGGCGTATCGCTGACGTAGTACTGCGCCGTGCCGCGCTTGCCGCTGTTGCGCAGAAGTCCGCGTTCCTCGAGGATCTTCTTGGTGTAGATGGCGGTCTCCTTACCCGAGTCGATCAGGGTCACGCCGTCGCCCATCTCGCGCTGTATCGCCTCGGCGAGCAGGGGAAAGTGGGTACAGCCGAGGATGACGGTGTCTACGTCGTTCTCCTTGAGCTCCGCCATGTAGCGGTGTACCATCATCTGCACCAGCTCGTCGTCGGGGTCGACCAAGCCGTTCTCTACGAAGGAGACGAACAGCTGACAGTGCTTCTCGAATACCTCGAACTCCGGATGCTTCTCCCGGATCCGCTTCTTGTAGCTGTGGGAGTTGATGGTCGCGGCGGTGCCGATCACGCCGATCCTGCCGTTCTTCGTGACGCGCATCGCGGTGTAGCAGGTGGGGTTGACGACGCCGGTGTAGGGGAGCCCCAGCTCGTCGCTCAGGTCGGGCGCAACCGAGCTGACGGTTCCGCAGGCGGCGACGATCATCTTGACGCCCATCTTCTTGAGGAAGCGCGCGTCCTGACGGGCATATTTATTGATGGCGTCGCGGCTCTTGGAGCCGTAGGGCACGCGCCCGGTGTCGCCGAAATAAATGATATCTTCATCGGGCATGATCTCCAGGATCTCTCGCACGGCGGTCAGTCCGCCCAGTCCGGAGTCAAAAATGCCGATAGCCTTGTCTTTCATCTGCGGTACCTCTTTTCACAGAAAATGCTTGAGATTGCCACAGCCTCAAAAGAGGCTTCGCAACGATTGTTTATATAAGCACATACATATACATTATATATAATAGCACACAGCGGAATATGTTGCAAGTATAAAATATTCTGCTTGCATTATCGGCAAACCTATTGTATAATAATTCTAACTAAGGTTAAAAGGAATGATCAACATGCTGAATGAAGCTTTTGCACATATAAGTGACCGCGTAGAAGAGACCCTGCAGCCGCAGGGCTTCACCAAGGTGAAGATCCAGTCCACGGACAGTAACGAGAGGGTCGCGCTCTATACCTCCGAGAACCTCGCCTATTCGGTGATCTACACCCTCGACGACCAGCATATGGTGCTGCGCGAGTGCCCGATGACCGAGGACGGTCCCAATAACGACTGGAAGAGCCTCGCGACCTGGATCTTCGACCCCGAGCACGATACGATGAAGGAGGCTTCCTCCATCGCGAACGACTTCTGTGACGCGCTGTTAGCGCCCGTCGCCATCAAGAAGCTCAAGCAGGCGAAGAAGACCAAGAAGAGCGACGAGGGCAACGCCGATCCGCTGTTTCTCTCCAAGCGCTTCATCACCCTGTTCCCCGAGATCCGCGACGAGATCAATGCCGAGCAGGACGGCTACTACCCCTTCCGCGGCGTGACCTTCGCCCGCGCGAGCATCGTCCCCCGCGTCAACGAGTTGGTCAAGAGCGGCAAGTCCGCCGACCTCAAGAAGCTCGGCAATATCCTCAGCGCCCAGTACACCAACGGCGATATGGATACCCGCTCGATCATCACGATCGTCATCCTCAACTCCATTCCCGCCGAGGACGAGGCGAAGCTCGAGGAGTACCTCGACGATAACCTCAAGAAGGCGTTCACCTACTCGAAGAAGTTCCGCGGCAAGACCGTGAAGCCCGAGAAGGAGAAGAAGAAAAAGACCCCCATCGCCCAGAGATTAGAGGGCATGCGGAGATAATGATCGGTGAATAGTGAATGGTGAATAGTGAATGGTGAATAGTGAATGGTGAATGGTGACCGGAGGGCGCTGCCCTCGCCCGATCGCTATAAAACGCGTCAGCGTTTCCCTTCACTGTTCTCTATATTATATTAGTATAAAAAATATTGAAACAAGCCCTTGACGTCTTGACGGTAATGTGTTATACTGTTAAATACCTCGTAAAGGGGCTTGTTTTTTTGCGCCCCTTTGAGTTGAGGTCGGCTTTTCATTGGACCGGCTTCAACGTTCCTTTTGAGGGAGGCTAAAATATTCCGAAAAATAACGGGAGGTGCCGATATGAGAGTGAAAATCACAATGGCATGCACTGAGTGCAAACAGCGTAATTACAACACAATGAAAAACAAGAAGAACAGTCCTGACAGATTAGAGATGAACAAGTATTGCAGATTCTGCAAGAAGCATACTCTTCACAGGGAAACAAAGTAATCGGAGGGTAACATGGCTGATACAAAGAAAAAGAATGTTTTCGGCAAGATATCCTCGTTCTTCCGTGCCTGCATAGGCGAGATCAAGAAGATCACATGGCCGACTGCCGCCCAGACCACCAAGAACTTCTTAATCGTTCTTGTGGTGATCATTATCGCGGGTCTGTTTATCTACGGACTTGACAGAGGTCTGTATGCGCTTCTGAATCTTGTCATGAGCACCGGCGCCCACTAAACGGGGAGAGCGCAAATGGCTGATGAAGCAAAGTGGTATGTAGTCCATACCTACTCAGGCTATGAGAATAAGGTAGCGTCTACCCTGCAAACGACGGTCGAGAACCGCGGACTGCAGGACATGATCCCCGACGTCAAGGTGCCGACCGAGATCGTCACCGAGATCAGGGACGACGGCTCCTCTAAGGAGGTAGAGCGCAAGCTGTACCCGGGCTATGTTTTTGTCAAGATGGTCTATACCGATGAGACATGGTATGTCGTGCGTAATATCCGCGGCTGTACCGGATTCGTCGGTCCGTCCTCTAAGCCCGTACCCCTTACCGAGTCTGAGGTTTATAAGATGGGCGTTGAGACCCGTGTGGTCGAGGTTTCCTACGATGTAGGCGATCAGGTTCGCATCATCGACGGTCCTCTCGAGGACTTCGTCGGTATCGTTGACGAGCTTGATACCGAGAAGAACTACGTCAAGGTCACGATCTCGATGTTCGGTCGCGAGACGCCGGTAGAGCTTGAACTCAATCAGGCTGAAAAGTTAGAAGATTAAACGCGAAATAACCAGCGAAAGCTGTTTATGATGAGGGATCACCGATCCCTTGTGGGAGGAGCTTAACGCGTTAAGGCTCCGCCATCTACCACGAATTTAGGAGGAATAAAAAATGGCACAGAAAGTAACCGGATTAATCAAGTTACAGATTCCTGCCGGAAAAGCGACTCCGGCTCCGCCTGTAGGCCCTGCGCTGGGTCAGCACGGCGTTAACATCGTTTCCTTTACCAAGGAATTCAACGAGCGCACCAAGAATGACATCGGACTGATCATCCCTGTCGTTATCACTGTTTACGCAGACCGTTCTTTCACATTTATCACCAAGACTCCGCCTGCGCCTGTTCTGATCAAGAAGGCTTGCAACATCGAGACCGCTTCCGGCGAGCCCAACAAGAAGAAGGTTGCCAAGATCACTAAGGAACAGTGCCAGAAGATCGCTGAGACAAAGATGAAGGACCTCAACGCCGCTAACATCGACACCGCTACCTCTATGATCATGGGTACCGCTCGCTCGATGGGTATTGAAGTAGTCGACTGAAATATCAGTTGAGATTGCCGCGGCACGGGTGTGCCTCGCAATGACAAATTGAAGTTACAACATCCGGGTGGGAGGAAAATTCCGCTTAACCACCTAACTATGGAGGATATAATATGAAACACGGTAAGAAATACGTTGACGCTGCTAAGCTCGTCGACAGAACAAAATTATATGATACTACCGAGGCTCTGGATACCGTCATCAAGACCGCTACCGCGAAGTTTGACGAGACCATCGAGCTTCATGTAAAGCTGGGCGTTGACTCCCGCCACGCTGACCAGCAGGTCCGCGGCGCTGTCGTACTCCCCAACGGTACCGGTAAGAAGGTACGCGTCCTCGCGATCTGCAAGGGTGAGAATGAGAAGCTCGCTCAGGAAGCTGGCGCTGACTATGTAGGCGCTGAGGACATGACTCAGAAGATCCAGCAGGAGAACTGGATGGACTTCGACGTACTCATCACCACCCCCGACTGCATGGGTCTGGTCGGTCGTCTGGGCCGTATCCTCGGTCCCCGCGGCTTGATGCCTAACCCCAAGGCGGGCACCGTAACCCCCGATATCGCTCGCGCGATCAAGGAGGCTAAGGCCGGTAAGATCGAGTATCGTCTGGATAAGACCAACATCATCCACTGCCCGATCGGTAAGAAGTCCTTTGGCACCGAGAAGCTCCAGGAGAACCTCGAAACTCTCATGGGCGCTATCGCTAAGGCGAAGCCCGCTGCCGCTAAGGGTCAGTATATCAAGAGCTGTGCGGTCACCTCTACCATGGGTCCGTCCGTTCGCATCAACCCGACTAAGTTCGGCGTATGACGCGCGCGTCTTAGTACACCATACTGACACGCTCTGCCGACGTTGTAAAGAGTGCGATCACTGCTTGTTGATCGCGGCTTGATACGCTGCTTCGGCAGATATGAAGCTCCCCTGATAAAGGGAGGCTTAAAAAGGTATCATGCCCGTAAGGGCTGATATAAATATCGCTGTTCTAAAGACAACAGGTTCCTTTGCGTTTAATGACCCACGGGTCGCCTGTCGAGGAAGAAGCATTACATGAGCGGCTTAGCCGCGCCAATATGTAATTATCCGCCTCTCCTCGCAAGGGAGAGGCTGTTTTTTGAACAACGTAAATCTGCTTTGTGGAATCAAAGCTATCAAATTTACGGAGGTGAATGATTTGCCGAGTGCTAAGGTTTTGGAACAGAAGAAGGCTATCGTAGCTGAGCTGACCGAGCGTCTTAAGGGCTCTGTCACCGGTGTTCTGGTCAACTACAAGGGTATCAACGTTGCCGACGATACCGCACTCCGTAAGGAGCTGCGTGAGGCGGGCGTCAAGTACTCCGTCGTTAAGAACACACTGCTCTCCCGCGCTTGCGAGGAGGCTGAGCTGAGCGGTCTGCAGACCACTCTCGCGGGTACTACCGCGCTGGCTACCAGTGACGAGGATTACGGCGCTGCTGCCCGAATTCTGGCTAACTATGCAAAGAAGAGCAAGGACTTTGAGATCAAGGGCGGTTATCTCGACGGTGAAGTCGTAGAGCTGGATGTCATCGATAAGCTGGCTAAGCTCCCCACCCGCGAGGTTCTGCTTGCGAAAGTACTGGGTGCCTTCCAGGCTCCTATCGCTGCCTTTGCCCGCGCGATGCAGGCTATCGTAGACGATGGCGGTATCGAGGCTTGCCTTGCTAAGAAGGCTCCTGCTGTGGCTCCTGCTGACGACGCGTCGCCGGAGGCTGCTCCCGCAGAGGCTCCTGCTGAGGCTCCCGCTGAGGAAGCTCCCGCTGCTGAATAATCACGCAGCACCTTTGGATGCGTGAGAAAAGACGCGCGTCCTACCTATCACTACTAAAATTACTAATTTAAATTGGAGGAAATTAAAATGGCATCTGAGAAGATTACTGCTATTATTGAAGAGTTAAAGACTCTCACCGTGCTCGAGCTCGCTGACCTCGTACACGCTGTTGAGGATGAGTTCGGTGTATCCGCTGCTGCCGCTGTTGCAGTTGCAGGTCCCGCTGCAGGCGGCGAGGAGGCTGCTGCTGCTAAGACTGAGTTCGACGTTATCCTGAAGTCCCCCGGCTCCGGTAAGATCGCTGTTATCAAGGTTGTTCGCGAGATCACCGGTCTTGGTCTGAAGGAAGCTAAGGCTCTGGTTGACGGCGCTCCCAAGCCCATCAAGGAAGGCATCTCTGAGGATGACGCTAACGCCATCAAGGAGAAGCTCGAGGCTGCCGGCGCTGAGGTCGAGATTAAGTAATTTATCCCGATTTCAATTTAACAATCGCTGTAAAGCAGGTGTCCGTTCGGATGCCTGCTTTTTTAGTTAGAAGTGTGGAGGAGTTAGGAATGCTCCCGCCGTAGGGGCGGTCATTGACCGCCCGCGAATGACGGGCAATTCCGTTATCGAAAGCGTGGGATAGGATATAGAACGACCTGCGGGACGCGGGCGAGCAATGTGTCCCTACGATAAACCTCGCACACCTCATGACTGCCTTTGTATTATTATAAAATGTATATTTCTGTCCCATCGGTCAACACTATCATCAGGAGATGATAGAAATGAAGAATTATAAACCGAAGCATCTGAAGGACGACGCGACGCCCGAGGTCAGCGAGGAGCTGCATGCCATCCTGTCCGATAAGGAGAAGCAGGAGCCGAATCCGGAGACCGCAAGCCCCTTGGGGATCCCGTTCCCCGATCCCGACGGTGAGGGCGAATATATCCCGATCCCCGGTGATAACCGTGCTACGATCGCCCCCAACGGCGCGATCGTTCGCAATCCGTGGTCACAGCGCCCCGAGGTCACACCCGACAACAAGTATACCGATGAGCAGGAGGATATGAATTTGCTGATCATGTAAGGGGCAAGGAGTTAGGAATGAGGAACAGTGAGAAGAGAACGGAGAACGAAGAACGGAGAACGAAGAACGGAGAACAGAGAACGGAGAACAGAGAACGGTGAAGGGCGGGCGCTTCCTCGCCGGAGACGGCTCCCCTCTGTCGCTTCGCGACACCTCCCCTTAGGGGAGATTCCCCGCACCCGAATTATAATACGTTTGATCAGGAAACAACTTCCCATCCTCTTCTCAAAAAAAACAACGCCCGGGCATTTCGCCCGGGCGCATTCTATTGAACTGCTACAATTCAATTGATGTTTTTCTTTCTTGCTACATAAGAGGTATGCAGCAGCTCGTGAGCCTTGTGAGAGCCGGGCTCGCCGAGGTACTCCTCGTAGATCGCCTTGATCTCGGGGTTGTCATGAGACTTTCTGTAGGGCAGGTCGAGGTCGTCCTGATACAGCGCCTTGGCTCTGAGAGCCTTGAGGTCGGTGAAGTTACGCACATGACCGGGCTGGATCGGCTGACCGCCGCCGTTGACGCAGCCGCCGGGGCAGCACATGATCTCGATGAACTGGTAATCAGCCTCACCGGCTCTTACCTTATCGAGAACCTCAGCCGCGTTCTTCAGACCGCTGCATACGGCAACCTTTACGTTCATGCCGGCTACATCGTAGGTCGCTTCCTTGATACCGTCGGTACCGCGAACCTCTTTGTAGTCGATCTGCTTGAGATCCTCGCCGGTCAGAACGTCGGCGACAGTTCTCAGCGCAGCTTCCATAACGCCGCCGGTAGCGCCGAAGATGGTGCCCGCACCGGAGCCGATACCCATGATCGGGTCGAACTCCTCATCGGGAAGGTCGGTAAACTGGATACCGGCGCTCTTGATCATCTTCGCGAGCTCGCGGGTAGTGATGGAGATATCGTTGTCCTGCATACCGTCGCGACCCTGGTCGTCACGCTTGATCTCGAACTTCTTCGCAACGCAGGGCATGACGGAAACGACCACGATGTCCTTCGGATCGATGCCCGCCTTCTCGGCGTAGTAGCTCTTGATCATAGCGCCCTGCATCTGCTGCGGGGACTTACAGGTGGACAGGTGCGGGATCAGGTCGGGATAATAATGCTCACAGAACTTGACCCAGCCGGGGGAGCAGGAGGTGATCATCGGCAGCACGCCGCCGTTCTTCACTCTCTGGATGAACTCGGTGCCCTCTTCCATGATGGTGAGGTCAGCGCCGAAGTTGGTGTCGAATACCTTGTCGAAGCCCAGCATCTTGAGCGCCGCGACCATCTTGCCGGTGACGCAGGAGCCGATCGGCATGCCGAAGCATTCGCCGAGGGTAGCGCGGATGGAGGGAGCGGTGTGGACGACAACATGCTTGGTCTCGTCAGCCAGCGCCTTGAAGACCTCGGCGGTGTTATCCTTCTCGACCAGCGCGCCGGTCGGGCAGACGACGGTACACTGACCGCAGCTTACACAGGAAACATCGCCCAGAGGCATATCGAACGCACAGCCGATCGCGGTATCGAAGCCGCGGTTGTTGGCGCCGATAACGCCGACATACTGCTCTTTACAAGCAGCAACGCAGCGGCGGCAGAGGATACACTTGTTATTGTTGCGAACGAGGTGCAGGGTGGAGTGATCCTCCTCATAGTGAGTCTCGGCGCCCTGGAACCTGGTCTCGTCTACGCCGTACTCGAGGCAGAGGGTCTGCAGCTCGCAGTTATCGGAACGCGGGCAGGACAGGCACTTCTTGTCGTGGTTAGAGAGCAGCAGCTCCAGAGTGGTCTTACGGTTCTGACGGATCGCGGGGGTGTTGGTGAAGATCTCGGTGCCCTCACGGTCGATCGGATAAACGCAAGCCGCGACTAAGGAACGAGCGCCCTTGACCTCGCAGAGGCACATACGGCAGGCGCCGATCTCGTTGATGTCCTTCAGGTAGCACAAGGTCGGGATCTTGATACCGAACTTATGGCACGCTTCCAGAATGGTAGTATTCTTCTCAACGGTATAATCCTTACCGTTGATCTTGATATTAAGCATTTCCATGAATGTTCTCCTTTCCCTTAGCCCTTGATGATAGCCTTGAACTTACAAGAATCCATACAAGCGCCGCACTTGATGCACTTGCTATGGTCGATCTCGAAGGCGGGTCTCTTCTTGCCCTCGGGGATATAGTCGGTGACAGAGATCGCGCCGACCGGGCACTTGCGGGAGCACAGGGAGCAGCCCATGCAGCTGTCCTTGATGATGGTGTATTCGAGCAGGTCCTTACATACGCCTGCGGGGCACTTCTTGTCGACGACGTGAGCGACATACTCGTCACGGAAGAAGTGCAGGGTAGAGAGCACGGGGTTGGGAGCGGTCTGGCCTAAGCCGCACAGGGAGTTCGCCTTGATGTAGTTGCACAGCTCCTCCATCTCGTCGAGCATCTCGAGGCTGCCCTGACCCTTGGTGATCTTCTCGAGCATCTCGAGAAGTCTCTTGGTACCGATACGGCAGGGAGTACACTTACCGCAGCTCTCGTCGACAGTGAACTCGAGGAAGAACTTCGCGATATCGACCATACAGTCGGTCTCGTCCATTACGATCAGACCGCCGGAGCCCATCATGGAGCCGATGGCGATCAGGTTATCGTAGTCGATCTCGATGTCGAGGTGCTGAGCGGGGATACAGCCGCCGGAGGGACCGCCGGTCTGAGCCGCCTTGAACTTCTTGCCGCCGGGAATGCCGCCGCCGATCTCTTCGATGATGGTACGCAGGGTGGTACCCATGGGAACCTCGACCAGACCGGTGTGGTTGATCTTACCGCCCAGAGCGAATACCTTGGTACCCTTGGATTTCTCGGTACCCATGGAGGCGAACCAGTCGGCGCCCTTTAAGATGATCTGGGGGATGTTGGCGTAGGTCTCAACGTTGTTGAGGGTGGTGGGCTTTCTGTACAGACCCTTGACCGCCGGGAACGGAGGACGGGGACGGGGCTCGCCGCGCTTACCCTCGATAGAGGTCATCAGAGCGGTCTCCTCGCCGCAGACGAACGCGCCTGCGCCCA
>CAMVDB010000017.1 GCA_947166135.1 uncultured Clostridia bacterium
ACATTTCCATCACCGTATCTATTATACCATAGATACAACAAAAAGCCCAGCCTAAACTGGACTTTTTCGACAAACTGAGAGTGACTTATAAAGTCACTCTCTTTTTGTTATATTTTCTTAAAATGCTCAAAAGCGGCTTATCTATGCGGTTTCTGAGCACCCCTGAAAATCAAGTTGAGAAACTTTAGCGAAACGAAACTAACAAAAGTTAGACCTACATTTTTACACACAAAACTATATGAAAATACCACGCACAAAGGATTTGTTTTGACAGCTCTCTGCTCGCTTGCAGGGAGCTGATTTTTTTATTTTAAGATAAACTGTCGAAATAAATCTGAAAATGTTGAATTTCAAATTTCGCCATGATACAATAAAATGGATTATAAGTCTCCCGATATAAAATACATTGCTGAAACACTTGAAATAACAAGCCTAATCTGTATAATTATTCTATACAGATTTCCTATTAAGCGCTAAAAAAAGCCGACGGAATCCTTATGACAGAACGGAAAGAGTTTATATGAATTGATTTCAAGAACAGGAGCCTGAGCTATGAAAAAGAGATGGATCGAAAAAGCCGTTTTACTGCTCTCCTTAGCGGGGGCGTTGTTCCTGTTCGCGTTTTTTCTGAAAGATATCTTGATCCCTCTGTTCACCCTGCAGCTGAAAAACGATGTCGAGGGAGCCAAGGCGCTGCTGACCTCCAAGGGCATCGCGGGAGGAGCGGCAGTATCGCTGATTGAGGCGCTGCAAATGATCGTCGTATTTATACCGGCTGAGTTCATCCAGGTAGCGAGCGGTCTGAGCTATCCTTTCTATATCTCGCTGATCCTGTGCGATCTCGGCGTATGTCTCGGTGCGAGCATCATCTTTATCCTTGTGAGAACATTCCGCTTTGACACAAAAAAATCGAGAGAATCAAAAGAACAGATCGAGCAAATGGCCTTGGATAACAAAGAAAAGAAGGTATGGATGCTGATGTATCTTCTGTTCATAACGCCGATAATCCCCTTCGGCGCGATCTGCTATTTCGGCAGCAGCACCGACATCCGCTACCGCAGATATATCCTGACGGTTGCAACGGGTGTGATGCCCTCCATCGTCACCTCCAACCTGATCGGAGCCGGCGCGAGGGCGTTCATCATGAACGCGCTTCCGCTGTGGGTTCTGATTCTGATAATACTGCTGATGATGGCTCTTCTGTTCGTGCTTCTGTGGCTGTTCCTCGACAAGGTATATTTCAGAGGAAAAGACGGTACACCCGACTCAGCCGCTTACTTCGTCGCGATAAAGCTCATCGCTCTCTGGCGAAAGCACAGCCAGAAGCTGGTAGTGGACGGCGAAAAGCTGAAAGGACTTGATCCGCCGTTCGTCGTACTGTGCAACCATGTGTCGTTTTATGACTTCTACTATATGACGGAGCTTATGAAGAACTATAAGCCCGCCTATATCATCAACCACCACATAACATCCGCTCCTGTGCTCAGACACCTGTCAAAAAAAGCGGGTATGATCCCCAAGAAGATGTTTTATCCCGACACAGCTGCCGTCAAAATGCTCCGGACGCTCAGAGCCGGATATCCCGTCGTAGTATTCCCCGAGGGCAGGCTCAGCATCGACGGTCGCCCCGGCGAGATCGTGGAGAGTGCCGCCGCGGCGTATAAGAAATTCGGCTATCCGCTGGTGCTGGCAAAGATCACGGGCGGATACTTCACCTATCCTAAATGGCGCGGAAAATTCTACAGAGGCAACGTGCGGATCGCGGTCGAAAGAGTTTTGACGCCGGAGGATCTGAAGCGTATGTCGGTCGGCGAGATCGAGCGGGTGATCGAAGCTACGCTGTCATATAACGCCTCGGCGGATCCCGTCAACCGTTTTCGTCAGAAGGACAAGGCGCGCGGACTGGAGAAGATGCTGTACCGCTGCGCGGACTGCGGAGCGCTGTATACAACGCAGTCGAAGGCAAGCGACCTGTACTGTACCGCCTGCGGAAAGATACATCATCTTGATGATAGCTACCTGTTTACTGATGAGATCGGGAGCATCCCCGCCTATTACGACCGCATCAAAGAGACGGAGCGGGCGCAGCTCGACGATCTTGAGCTGAGAACAGAGGTAAACGTCAAGGTGTTCCCTGACAAGAACGGACGCGTCAGAAAAGAAACCGGCGTCTGCACACTGACCAAAGAGTCGTTCACCTACCGCTCGGACAAAACGGAATTCACCGTACCTACCGAGAAGATACCGGCTCTCGCATTCTCCTGCGGCAAGGAATTTGAGATCTACCACGATAACGATCAATACTATTTTTATCCGACCGAAAACAGACAGCAGGTCGCGCGCTGGTCGCTGATCGTCGACTTAATCAGGGAGGAGCGTAATCGCAGATGAATAAAGAAAAATCACTGATCAATATCTCCAAAAAGACCTTTATACAGGTGACGGCGCTGCTGCTCGGGCTGTTGATCGTCTCGATCGTACTGACCTACTTCATCCCTGCGGGGAGCTTTGGCGTGAACGCCGACGGCAGCACCGATTACAGCGTCTATCATACGCTCGACGGCGTAAAGGGCATCCCTGTATGGAAGGGGATCCTCGCGCCGATATTGGTCTTCGGCTCCTCCGACGGAGTGACTCTTATCATGCTGTCTGTGTTTCTGCTGGTGATCTCGGCGGCGTTTCAGGTGATGAACGACGCGGGAGGCATAGGCGCGATAGTAAGCGCGGTGTCCGACCGCTTCAAAAGCAGACGAAAGCTGATGGTCGCGCTGATCTCACTGCTGTTCATGTGCTTCGGAGCGTTTCTCGGACTGTTTGAAGAAATGCTGACCATGCTGCCGATCATCACGATGCTGTGCTTAGCGATAGGATATGATTCTTTCACCGGCTTTCTGATCTGCATAGTATCCTGCGGCTTCGGCTTCGCGAGCGCCGTGACCAATCCCTTTACCGTACTGCTCGCCTCTGAGATCATCGGAGCTAATCCGATGGATAAGATATGGTTCCGTATAATCATTTTCATCGTGATGTATATGCTCCTGCTGGCGTTCATCTTCCTCTATCTCAGAAAGCTCGGCAAAAGCCCCGAGAACAGCTTGACCTATGAACACGATCTGAGGATCAAGGCTACCGTGAACGTTCGGGACAGCGTCGCGGAAAAGTCGCCCTCTCGTGAGAAGAAACTGCGCGTGATCTATGGGATATTCCTAAGCGTCAGTCTTATTCTGATTGCGGTATGCTCCTCTGTCGAGGCGTTCAGAAGCTACACCGTAGTCATCCTCATCGCCTACTTCCTGATCTTCGGACTGCTCGCCGGGATCCTCTGCACATCCTCCGCCAAAACGGTATTCAAGAGCTTTCTGAAGGGTTTGACCGGAGCTTTGCCGACGATCGTTTTCATCGGACTGTCGGCGTCGATCAAATATGTTTTCGACGAGGGTCATATAATGCCGACGATCGCCAACCAGATCAACCTGTTGACAAAGGGCAAAAGCCTCTTCCTGATCGTGCTGATCATCTATGCGATCGTGCTCGTGCTGGAGTTCTTCATCTCTTCTTCCACTGCCAAGGCGATCCTCGTCATGGGACTGCTCTCGACCGTGAGCTTAGGTCTGAGCGACCGCATGATGGTGCTGATATATACCTTCGCGGACGGCTACACCAACGTGCTGTTCCCGACCTCTCCCGTCCTTCTTATCGCGCTCTCAATGATAGGTATGGAGTACTTCAAATGGGTGAAGAAGAGCCTGCCGCTGTTTGCGGTAAACTTCCTGCTGGTGATAGGCTTTCTCGCGCTGGGAATCGTCATCGACTATTGATATATCCTCTCAAATACGGAGACCTCTATGGAAAAACATACAGAATACATCCTGACAGTCAAAGAACTCTGCAAATACTACGGAGACGGCAACAGCCGCGTCTGCGCGCTGGATCACCTGAGCTTTGAAGTAGGCAGTTCACAGCTTGTCGCGGTGCTGGGTAACTCCGGCAGCGGAAAGAGCACACTGCTGAATATGCTCGGAGGTATGGATCGCTTTGACAGCGGCTCCGTATGCTTCGACGGCGTCGAGCTCGGTCGGATGAGCGACAGAGAGCTGACGGCGTACCGCCGAAATACGGTAGGCTTTGTCTTTCAATCCTTCAACCTCATCTCCGGGCTGACAGCTATAGAGAACGTGAAGCTGACTGCCGACCCCGAAAGCCACGGCGCAGCCGAGGACGCTCTGTGTCTTGTAGGACTGTCGGACAAAATGCGGCGTTATCCGTCTCAGCTCTCCGGCGGTCAGCAGCAGCGTGTTTCCATCGCGCGCGCCATCGCCAAAAATCCTAAGTTTTTTCTCTGTGACGAACCGACCGGCGCACTGGACTCAGAGACCGGCAAAACGGTGCTCAAATGTCTTGAGCGTTTAGTGCGCGAGTACTCAAAGACGATGATCATCGTCACCCATAACGCTGAGATCGCGAAAATCGCCGACAGAGTCATACGCATGAAAAACGGTAAGATCATTTCCGATGAAACCAATACAAACATATTATCGTCAAACGAGATAGAATGGTAACAGCCGATGAAGACTATGCTGCGCGCAGTTATAAAAAAGCATATCAAGCTGTTGATATCGGTCACGCTGATCGCGTCACTCGGCTTTTCGCTCTCATGGGGTCTGTCCGGCGGATACGTCTCCCTTGAGAGATCTCTGCGCGACTACGTGGAGAAATATCACTATCCCGACGTCTGTATCACGACCGAGATCACCACGTCCGACGACGCGGACAGCCTGCTCGCTATAGACGGAGTCCAAGGCTGTGATACCCGGCTTTTCGCCGATACGGTGATGAAAACCTCCGACGAGGATTACTTTTCCGTAAGAGTATTCTCCTACACCGACAGCGAGAGGCAGACCTTCTGCCGTTGGTCAGAGTCCGACGGCGGCGACGGCGTGTTGATCGAGTATAATTTTGCCGAGAACAACGGTATAAGCGCCGGTGATACGGTATCGTTCAGAGTGCGTGACGAATACCGCGACTACACGGTAAGCGCTGTCATCTCGCGTCCCGAGACCCTCTCAGCGAAGGTCTCCGATAACGCGTGGGGTCTGAACTATGATTTCGGCTATATCTACGCCCCCGCCGTCCTGCTCGCCGAAGAGTTTGAGAAGGACTATCGCGATAACAAGGCACAGCTGGACGAGAAGTCCGACGAGCTTTCGGCGCAGAAAAATTCCGCGCAAAAGCTGCTGGATGAAAAAGAAGATCAGCTCATGCAGGCTAAAAAACTGCTGAGCGAAATGCGCGAGGAATATCTCAGCTCCTCAGTCGAAGCAGAGAGCGCGATCGAAGAGCTCAACAAAACGAAAGATGAGCTTCTCTCGTCCGAACAGGAGTTGGAAGAAAAAAAGGCCGAGCTCGCCGCCGCTTATGAAACGGCGGCTTCGACCGTTGAGGAGCTGAGCTCTAAGCTCGATCTGCTCACCCGCGCAAAAGAAGGTCTCGATGAGATCAACGCAGCCGAAAAAG
Source organism: uncultured Clostridia bacterium (assembly GCA_947166135.1). Lineage (GTDB taxonomy): Bacteria > Bacillota > Clostridia > Oscillospirales > Acutalibacteraceae > Ruminococcoides. The sequence goes on from CAMVDB010000017.1 coordinate 5,515, forward strand.
AGCTGAAGTCCGCCGGGGACAGACTGCGCTCCGACAGCGTACAGCGACTTATCAGTCTGCTGTCCGATCTGCCTGACAGCGCAAAAATGTCAGAGCTGATCAGCGGCGCCGAGGAACTCTCGGACTACCTTGATCAGATGGATAAGATCGGCTTTCACTATGATCTATCCGCGCCGATCGGCTTTCTGGAAAAGACGCTTAACGACTTTGAGGCGCAGATGGATGCCGACTACGCGTATCTCAGTTCACATAAGGTCGAAGCTATGATCGCATCGTCGGAGGATTTCTCCCCCACCGATGCGGGCTACAGCGAGCTTAATGCTGTTCTCAGACGGTACAGCGCCGTGAGCGTCACTGACGCGGCGAGTCTCAAGTCGGCGTATCAGACGGCATTGTCCCGCCTGACCGCGCTGCGAGACCGGGCGCGTAGGCCGAGTATACGGCAGACTCTGGATCTGCTCAAAAGCATAGAGACCGACCGCTCCGCGAAAGAACTGATGAACAGTGTCCTGAGCGCAGAAAACGAGCTGCGCGGTCTGTCGGAGGGCGCCTCCCTTGAACAGATGACAGCCAAAGACGTGAAGCAGCTGTACACTCAGGCGCTGGAACAAACAGACGAAGCGCTCGATACGCTGAGCAAGAGCAGAGGATCCGTCATCAAAGAGCTGAGCGCGAACGGTATCGGCGAGAGCGATCTGCCCGGAACGCTTACACAGTTGAGCGACGGTATCGCCTCCGCCCGGAGCGCTTACGCCGAACTTAAAGACGCAAGCGTGGAGTTAGACGAGGGCATAACCGATATCAAGGACGGGATCGCCGGGATAGACGATGGGATCAGCGAGATAGAAGGCAAGCTCAGCGACGGACAGTCACAGCTCAACTCCGTCGAAAATGAGATCGCCGGCGGTGAGAGCAAGCTCTCAGAGTCCGCAAAAGAAATGCGGGTCTTCACCGATTTGGAAGACGAGCTTGAACGCGCCTATAAAAAGCTCGAAGACAGCGAGGGCTACGACCGCCTTTGCAACCAATTTCTGTTGTATCTCGAAGATGACGCTGACGCTGACAGAGTTTTGGAGCAAGCTAGGGCTGCGCTGAGCGACTCCGCTGTAAAAAGCGGTTATACCTACCGACAATCACCCGTCAAAAAAAGGATCGACAACAACCTCAACCCTATGTCCGCCATGATGTCGATGCTGCCGGCTATCTTCTTCGGGATCGTGCTTATCGTCGTTTTTCTTTTCATGTCGATGATCATCAGGCAGAGCCGCAGAGACATCGGGATACTGATGGCTCTGGGTATCGGCAAGGCTTCTGTCCGCGGGATGTTCTGCGTTGTCGCCGCGGGCGTAGCGCTCGGCGGTATCATCCTCGGCAGCGGGATCGGACTTGCTGTTCGGGGATATGTCGGCGGCTATTTCAAGAGCTTCTTCCCACTGCCTGAATTCACCTATCTCCCGGATATCGGCGGATTTGCCGTCGGAGCACTCGCTACCTTCGGAGTGTGTGTAACGGCTACGCTGATAGGTACGGTAATGATCGAGCGCATAACGCCGAAAGAAGCGATGTCGCGCCCCGTACAGGCGGATATCAGCGTCCCCGCTTTCTTGAACCGCTTATTGAGCAAAGCCTCTCCGATGCTGAAATTCAACCTTACTTCTCTTTTTCGAAACAAGGGCAGATTTCTCTTTTCCACGATATGCGTCTCAACGTCCGTGATGATGATCTTCACCTCAGTCTCCTTCATCGCTTCAAAAAACCATGTGATACACCAAACCTTTGATGAAAGGATACGTTACGACTGTCAGATATTCTTCGAGAATGATCCATCGGACGATCTGCTCAGTGAGATAGAAGCGATAGAGGGCGTGAGCGAAGCCGAAAAGGTGCTGATATATGATATCGCTGTTTCATCTGACAAAGGCTCTGAGCAAACGACCGTATATGCGATCGCTCCCGAAAACAGGATGATAGGGATCAACGGAATGAACGGTGAATTCCTCGCGCCGGAGCGCGGCACGATCATCGTCGATCGTCACCTCGCGGATGCGCTGGGAGGCGTCGAAGTCGGCGACAGCCTGACTGTCGCGTCAAACAGATTCACCGTCAGCGGTATGACCGACCAGTGCGTCAACCGCGCTCAGTATATCACGCAGGAAAACGTCTCCGGGACGGGCAAGCCTGAGCTGTACAGCGTGCTGTGCCGATTTGACGGCGAACCGCGGCATCGGCTGCTTGCCTTCCTGACGGAGCACGACGACTATCTGTATACCGTGTTCACCGAAGCTCTCTACAACATCAACCATCAGCTCTATGCAACCTATGATCTCGCTGCGTGGATCCTGATCGCTTTCGGAGTTCTGATCGGATTCATCATCGTCCTCAATACAGCTATCACCAATCTCCAGGACAACAAACGCGAGCTGTGCGTTCTCAGAACGTTAGGCTTTCAGCACACGGAGATATCACGCAGCAGGTTCACACAGTCGCTGCTGCAATTCATAACGGCTTGCGTGATCGGTTTGATCTCCGGCACATTCCTTGCACGATTCACTCTTCTGCGTATCAGCACGCCTACAGAAGAATTCGCCTATGCCTGCGGCGTCAAGGAAGCGCTGATCGTTTCACTGATCGTGTTCCTTTATATTCTGTTCAGTCACCTTGCTGCCATGCGCACTATGAAGAAGTGGAACCACGCCGAGGTCGTGAAGGATAAGGAATAGCCCGCAAAATCGCATAATACCCCGAAAGCTCCGCATAAAAGCGTTTTTGCGAATCGGCTCTCCGCAAAAAGTCGGTGTAGACCCGGATAAAACAGAGATGAGAGTAATCGCTCTCATACAATAAGCCGGGATAAAGCAGAAGAAGCAGTTGTAAAAGTTCGTGTTAACCAAGGTGAATTCCGTGGACGACTTCTCTTGAAATATGATAAGTGTTGTCTATGTGGTGTATCAAATCCTGCGCTATTGGTAGCCTAAAATTCAAACGATAGCCGTATTCTGGAAAGAAAAAATGCCCCGCCGGTGAAATCAAAGTTGTATACTCTTGATTCTCCCGCAGGGCATTATTGCGCCAATATTGTTAAGAAAGCGGTTTTGTTGGGTGTCTCAAAAAAGAACAAGACTCCCGATTGTATCAAATCGAGAGTCTTAGTTTGGTCGGAGTGAAGTTCGCTTAGTCTGTCGGTGACAGGAATTTCGCGTGATCACAACACCTCCTGTCCGGAGTACATCTGCGCTCTCGCTTAAGTGAGTTTCCAAATCTTTGATTTGGCTAAAACGAACTTACACTTTAGCGAAAAACGCCATGCTATGGCGTTTTTGCGTGCGATGTGCGCTGACGCTTACATCTTCGCACGCTCGCCTTCAAATCCCTTCACTCCTCTGTTGCTGGTCATATTGAACATAGGGGGGTACCCTTGACGGGTACCCCCTTATGTTCAAATGGTCGGAGTGAAGGGATTTGAACCCCCGACATCCTGCTCCCAAAGCAGGCGCGCTACCAACTGCGCTACACCCCGGTTTGATTCTTTCGACGCTTGTATTATCTGATCGATGAAAAGCTGCCGCGTGATCCCGATGTGTGACGGAGCAGCGGCTTGCTAGGCAGGTCTATTATAACCGATGAAAAAAATATTGTCAACACGCAAAAACCTATTGTCTTTTGTCGAAAAAAGGGATATAATACATTTTGCAATAAGCTGAGGGGCTTGTTGAAGCGGTTATCAGGCGGCAGGCATAGCTGCTTGGGCCGCGTGCGTCGCCGGGCGGAGCATCGGCGGGATCACATGCAGAGGAGGGTATATATGCGCGTGCGTTGGCTGAGGCTTGCGGCGATTATTTGTGCTGTCGTCGCAGCGATCTGCTGTTTTGTGCTGCCTGCGGCGGCGCTGGACGCGACCTATACCTTCAGCGATTTCGGTATGTCGGTCAAGTTCCCGAAGGCGTTCAACGTCATTACCCGCGATACCAACCGTACCGATCCGGTGTTTGAAGCGATAGGTCTTGATTATGATCAGACCATGACGGCGTTCCATGCGGCGGGTATCTATCTGCGCGCTTACGAGCCCGAGAATACATACCAGATCAGTCTGACTGTAACGAAGAACGAGAGCAGTGAGGCGGTCAACAATTACGGCGACCTCAACGAGGCACAGCGTAAGTCGATCTCCGACGCGCTGGCGGCTGACGAGAGCGTGAGTTCAGCCGTAGAGGTCAAGCATAATAACATCATCTTCTTCGATTCGGAGCGCGAGCTCAAGTCGGGCGACGACAGCGTTTATCTGAATCAGAGCAATACCATCGTCAACGGACTGCAGATCGATCTTGTCCTGCAGAAGGAGAAGGAGCCGATCACGACGGACGAGGCGAAGGTGCTGACGGCGGCGGCGAACTCGCTGAGCTTTGACAACATCAAGCGTGCCGAGTCCGGTCCTAAGTTCGACTGGTGGCGGCTGCTGCTGTGGGCGGGCATCCTGGTGGTGATCGCCGTAGCGGTCTCGATCCTTTACAAGCGCCGCAACGACGCGCAGAAGCGCAAGATGGAGGAGCGCAGGCGCAGACACGCCGCGTCATCCGGCATGACCTTCGGCAAGGTCGACGCGGATGAGAGCGCCGAGCCTGAGGAAGCGTGGCAGATGACCTTTGAGGAATCGCTCGGCTATCGCGACGACGAGGAATTCACCTCGCGCGCGGCGGCTGACGAGATGGCGGGCTACGACATCAAGGTGCGCGACCGCGATCCCAACAAGGGCGTGGCGTACTTTGAGGACGGCGGCGACGGCATCGACGACGGTTCCGATTACTTCGATACCTACTTCAAGGAGCCTACCGAGGAGCGTACCGCCATGCAGCGCATGGCGAGCACGGTGAACGCTTATTCGCAGATCGCCGTGAACCATACCGGCGACTTCTTCAAGAATCTGTTCAAGAAGCTGAAGAAGTGGTTCAAGAAGCTGTTTGGCAAGGTCAGGAAGCTTTTCGGCAGCGGTAAAAAGAAATAATGACGGCGGACGGGTGAGCTCGTCCGCTTTTTCATTTATACGTTAAGTATATTGTTTTGCGAGCCGTGTTGTGTTATAATCATCAAAAATCGGGTGAAAGAGGATGAAGAGATGAAGATAGACGGCATCGATCGGGGACAAGATTTCGATTTCGGCAGGGTTTCCGCCGATTACGCGACGTTTCGCGATATCTACCCGCAGAGCATGTACGATAAGCTCGTCATGCTGGGGATCGGCAGAGAGGGTCAGCAGATCCTCGACCTCGGCAGCGGCACGGCTGTTCTGCCCGTCCGCCTCAGCCGCACGGGAGCGATCTTTACCGCGACGGATATCTCCGCCGAACAGGTGAAGGTCGGCGAACGGCGGGTAAGGGAGCGGGGGTTTGATAACATCCGTTTTAAGGTCTGCTCAGCGGAGGATACGGGCTTTGCCGACAACAGCTTCGACGTCGTGACGGCGGTGCAGTGCTTTCAGTATTTCGACGCGGAGAAGGCGGCTCGGGAGATCAGGCGTGTGTTAAGACCCGACGGGCGCTTCTGCAAGATCTTCATGGACTGGCTGCCCTATGAGGATGAGGTCATCGCCGAGATGGAGCGGCTCGTCCTGTCGTATAATCCCGCATGGAACGGCGGCGGGTTCAAGACCTACGATTACAGCTATCCTGCATGGGCGCAGGGACGCTTCGAGATCGAGACCATCCATTCCTACAACGCGATGCTTGAATTTACGAAGGAAGGGTGGCTCGGCAGAATCAAAACCTGCCGCGGCGTCGGCGCAAGCCTTCCCGAGGACAGGATACGGGCGTTCGAGCACGAATACCGCTCGATGCTCGAGAAGTACGGCGAGCCCCTGCGACTGAAGCACCAAATCCACATCGAGCTCTATCGGGTGCTCAAATAATGATTGACGGAAAGGACTGATACGATGAATCATCTCGGAACAAAGACCCTGGAGACCGAAAGGCTGATTTTAAGAAAGACGCTCGAGACCGATTATAAGCCGATGTTCCGTAACTGGGCGAACGATCAGCGGGTGACGCGCTACCTGACATGGCCGCCGTACGAGAGCGCCGAACAGCTGAAAACGACCTATCACCGGTATCTGCTCGACAGTCAGGAGAAAGCGGATTTTTACGACTGGAAGATCGTGTGGAAAAAAACGGGCGAGCCCATCGGATCGATCGGCGCCGTCAGCCTGAGGGAGGATATCTCAGAGGTCGAGATCGGCTATTGTCTCGGCTTTGCGTGGTGGCACAAGGGGATCATGACCGAGGCGTTCTCCCGGGTGATCCGATTCCTCTTCGATGAAGTCGGCGTGAATCGCATCACAGCCACGCACGACCCGCGTAATCCTCATTCGGGAGACGTGATGAAGAAATGCGGTCTTCAATACGAGGGCACGTCCCGTCAGGCGGGGCGGAACATGCAGGGAATCTGCGACGTAGCCCGCTACGCGATCCTTAAGGAGGATTACGGGAAGGATGACAGCATGAAGCATGCGATGAAGCTGCATCCCGAGCCCTTTTCCATGATACGCAGCGGTCAAAAGACGATAGAGCTGCGGCTGAATGATGAAAAGCGGCGGGACATCAAGGTGGGCGATCGGATCGAGTTTACGCAGACCGAAACGGGAGAAAAGCTTTCGGCTGAGGTCGTCAGGCTGCATCGTTTCGATTCATTCGCCGAATTGTACCGCGCATTACCGCTACTGAAATGCGGCTATACTGATCGGGATATCGCCGACGCGAAGCCGGAGGATATGGAGCTGTATTATTCACCTGCGCAACAGGCAAAATACGGTGTGCTCGGCATCGAGATCAAAACATTAGCGATATAAAAAGCGGCGTTCCGGAGTATGACCCCGGAACGTCGCTTTTATATACCAAAAGGCAGACTTATTTCATGTGGATTTAGTATTAAAATAGGCCGAATTTGCTTTCAAACTCGCTCAGGTCGTTTTTGCAGTGGACGGGCTCGCCGACGGACTTGATCGCCGAGTCGATATCCTTGAGACCGTTGCCGGTGACGATGGATACGATCGTCGCGTCCTTCGGCAGCCTGCCTTCGCGGCTGAGCTTCAACAGCCCCGCCGTTGCGGTAACGCCCGCAGGCTCGCCGAACACGCCGGTCTTCTTCGCCAGATACCGCTGGGCGGCGCGGATCTCGTCGTCGCTGACATTCACGCAGATACCGTCGCTGTCCTTGATGGCGTTGATCGCCTTATCGGGATTGCGCGGCACGCCTACGGCGATGCTGTCGGCGTAGGTGTTCTCCTCCTGCGGCTGCCACGGCTCTCCGCTCATGACGGCGGTGTTGATCGGGCAGCAGCCCTCCGCCTGTACGCTGATGATGCGCGGGAGCTTGTCGATGAGTCCGACCATGTACATGTCGTACAGCCCCTTGTACACGCCCGCCACGGTACAGCCGTCGCCGACGGATACCGCGACGTAGTCGGGCGCGATAAAGTCGAGCTGTTCGCATATCTCGTGCGCGACGGTTTTTTTGCCCTCGCCGAGATAGGGGTTGATGGCGGCGTTGCGGTTGTACCAGCCGTACTTGTCGATCGCCGCCTTTGATAGCTCGAAGGTCTCCTCGTAGCTGCCGTCAACGGCGGTGAGGTTCGCGCCGAACATCATGAGCTGGGCGATCTTACCCTTCGGCGCTCTTGCAGGGACGAAAATGTAGGTCTTGAGTCCCGCCTTGGCGGCGTTGCCCGCGAGGGAAGAGGCGGCGTTGCCGGTGGAGGAGCAGGCGATGGTGTCATAGCCCGCCTCGATCGCCTTGGTGACCGCCATCGCCGAGGCGCGATCCTTGAGGGACGCGGTGGGATTCACGCCGTCGTCCTTGATGTACAGCTTCCCGATGCCGAGGTCGGCGGCGACAGCGGGCGCCTCATACAGCGGCGACATCCCGACCCTCAGCCCCGCCGGCTCGGTTTCCTCCTCGATCGGCAGCAGCTCGCGGTAGCGCCACATGGTGGGCTCGGTGCGATTGTTCAGCACCTCTTTATTGAGCTTTGTTTTGATATATTCGTAGTCGTAGATCACGTCGAGGATACCGCCGCATTCACAGGCGGTGATATCCGGCTTTGCGGGGTATTCGCGCCCGCACTTGACGCATCTGCAGTTGATGACGTTTTTCATGGCTTATTTCTCTTCGGCGTAGTTCATCGGAACAGCGGCGTACACGGCGGCACAGCGGACGAGGTCCTCTTTCCAGGTGATCTCGTTGGGCGCGTGAGCCTGCGCCTCGGCGCCGGGGCCGAAGCCGATGCACGGGATGCCGTAGCGGCCCATGATGGAGACGCCGTTGGTCGAGAAGGTCCACTTGTCGACTCTCGGCTCGCCGTACATGCCCTTGTGAGAGGCGACCATCGCCTTACACGCGGGATGATCCTCGGGGATGACCCAGGTGGGGAAGAAGCACTCGGTCGGATAGACGAGCCCCGTCCACGAGGGACGCTCATAGGTGTACATGCTGACCTTGGCGCCGTACTTCTGTACGGAGGGCAGCGCGCGAACCTCTTCGAGCGCGGATTCCCAGGTCTCGCCGTGAGTCAGACGGCGGTCGAGCGAGATCGCCGCGAAGTCCGCGACCGCACAGCGTGAGGGGGAGTTGTAGAACTGCTGAGAGACCGTAACGGTGCCCTTGCCGAGGAAGGGATCATAGTGCAGGCGTTCGTTGAGCGCCTTGACGTCGAGCACGATCTCAGCCATCTTGTAGATCGCGTTATCGCCGCGCTCGGGAGCGGAGCCGTGGCAGGATACGCCCTTGACCTCGACGCGTATCTCCATACGACCGCGCTGACCGCGGTAGATGCCCTTGTCGGTCGGCTCGGTGATGACGACGAACTCGGGGGTGATGTTCATCTCGTTGTGGATGTACTGCCAGCATAAGCCGTCGCAGTCCTCCTCCTGAACGGTACCGGTGACCAGCACCCTGTAGCCGTCGGGGATCAGCCCGAGATCCTTCATGATCTTCGCGCCGTATACGGAGGATACGACGCCGCCTGTCTGGTCGGAGGAACCGCGTCCGCCGATCTCGGTATCGGTCTCGTAGCCCTTATAGGGGTCGAACTTCCAGTTCGACAGCTCGCCGAGTCCGACGGTGTCGATATGACCGTCAAAGGCGATGATCTTCTCGCCCGTACCCATCACGCCGTGGACGTTGCCCATCGGGTCGGTGAACGCCTGATCGAAGCCAAGCTTCTCCATCTCGGCGACGATGCGCTTCGCGACGCCCTCCTCCTCGGCGCTCTCGCTCGGTATCGCGATCAGCTCGCGCAGGAAAGCGGTCATGTCCTTCTCGTAGCCTTCGGCAGCCTTTTTGATAGCCTCATAATTCATCATGTCGATTCCTCCTTTTGCGTGTTCGACAGGGTTATTTCCCTTACTTCTATTATACACCGGTAAGGAGTGCTGTCAAATAAAATTTTCGGTTTTCTGACAAATTTTTAGGAGTTTTTCAGCTCGCGGAGCCTCTCGTAATATTCGTAGGGGACGGAGAGGTTGCCGTAGCCCTTGCCGAGCGCGATTTTCGGCTTGTTCGCGCCGTGGAAATCGCTGCCGCCGCTTGCCTGTAAGCCGAATCGCTCGCATACCTTCTTCGCCTTCCCGGTCGTTTCCTCATCGTACATACTGTACAGCACCTCCATGCCTTGTAAGCCCGCGTCGACCGCGTGGGGGAGGAAGGCGTCCGCCTGATCGAAGTTCATGTGGATGTACGGATGCGCCCATACCGCGACCGCGCCGATCGAGCGGATGAAGCGGATGGTATCGAGGCTCGACAGCCTCTCGGGCGGCTCGTACAGCCCGTAATCCTTGTGCAGGATGGTATCGAAGCCCTCGCTGATGCTCGAGAGATAGCCCTTCTTGACCAGCTCGGCGGCGATATTCGCGCGGTTGACGTGACCCTTGGAATTTTCGAGGATCTCGACGTAGGTGATGTCGTAGCCGCGTTCGCGGAGCTTCTTGACCAGCTTGTAGTTGCTCTCCTCCTTGAGGGTGGAGGCGCGGTCGAGGTAATCGTTGATCCTGCCGTGACTTTCCGGCGGGATGAACAGCCCGAGGATATGCAGCTCGGTACCCTCGTAGGCGGTGGTGAACTCGATCCCGGGGACAATGTCAATCGGCTTGCCCTGTGCGGCGGAGGTAAAGTCGTGAAGTCCCGATACGGTATTGTGATCCGTCATCGCGAGCGCGCTCAGCCCCGCGCCGATCGCTTCATCGATCAGCTCCGCCGGAGTGAAGGTGCCGTCGGAGTAGACGGAGTGGGTATGCAGATCGCAGGTTTTCATAGTTCGGACTCCTTTGCTATCATTCTATCTATGGTATAATCAGCCATCGCCCGTTGTCGCAAAGCGACAAACCGGGCGGGCATATAAATCTGTATCATAACCGGATATGGTCATTATACCACTTATCGTAAAATAATAAAAGTTCAATCTGCTTGATTTTTCAAAAATATTTGTGAAATTTGCTGAAAAATTGCCCTGAAAGCATTGATAATTACGGCGTAATGGTTTACAATATAAATAATTATTAGCTGACCAAAATATTTTTTATCGATTTTTCGCCGCGAGGGGCAGAAGCTCCGTTTCCGACGGAGCCGACTGAGAGTCCCTACGGCGATCGCAGCCCATCAAAAGAAGGTGATACCATGCTTGATGAACAGTTGAAGAAAAGCCTGTGCGCCCTGGCGCACGCGGTAGCCCTGCATTACGGCAGGAGCTGTGAGGTCGCGGTGCATGACCTGACCGGTGCGAACGCCGCCGACAGCTCGATCATCTATATTGAGAACGGCGATGTGACCGGACGTAAGGTCGGCGACGGCGCCTCGGCGGTCGTGCTCGAGGAGCTGACCGGCGCACATGAGAGCCGCGAGGATCGGATCGGCTATTTTACCAAGACCTCCGACGGCAAGGTGCTCAAGTCGTCTACCGTGTTCATTCGCGACGAGAAGGGCAAGGCGGTCGCGATCTTCTCGATCAACCACGATATCACCGCGCTGAGCGTGGCTTCCGCCGCCTTGAGCGAGCTGACCTCTCCGTCGGTAGCCGACGAGCCCGAGAAGATCACCCCGCATGTCGAGGAACTGCTCGACGAGCTCTTATGGAAGTCGACCGAGCTGATCGGCAAGCCCGTCTCGCTGATGAATAAGGAGGATAAACAGCGCGCCATCCGCTATCTGAACAGCAAGGGCGCTCTGCTGATCACAAAATCCGGCGACAAGATCGCCCGCTACTTCGGTATCTCGAAGTTCACCCTGTATTCGTACATCGATGAAAAAGATAAAGAACAGAATTCGTGAATGAAGAATTATAGAAGGGTGAGGGCGAAGCCCTCTCTTCACCATTGACCAATACTCAGGAGGAATTGACATGATTGATTTTACCGTCAACAAAGAAGGCTTACGGCACAATATCGAGAAAGCGCGTGAAAACGGCATCATCATCCCTACCATCAGGCAGATGCAGAATCCCGAGCTCATCCCCGAGAATATCCGCGAGAAGCTGAAGAAGACCGGACTCTGGGACGTCGATCCGGTCAACCTGTTCCGTATCACCTGGAAGAACGAGCCTAAGGAGAGCGGCGGACTCTTCCGCAAGAGCCCGAACGTCATCGAGCTGCCCTCCGCCCTTACCGGCGTGAAGGCGCGTATCTTCGCGATGGTCGGCAAGTGGTTCCCCACGGGCTGCCATAAGGTCGGCGCGTCCTTCGGATGCCTCGCGCCCCGTCTGGTGACCGGTCAGTTCGATGCGACGATACATAAGGCGGTGTGGCCGTCTACCGGCAACTACTGCCGCGGCGGCGCGTTCAACTCGAAGCTCCTGTCCTGTGACAGTATCGCGATCCTCCCCGCCGAGATGAGCCGCGAACGCTTTGAGTGGCTCAGCAAGATCGCCGGCGAGGTCATCGCGACCCCCGGCTGTGAGAGTAATGTAAAAGAGATCTTCGATAAGACGTGGGAGCTGCGTCAGCGCCCCGACGTCATGATCTTCAACCAGTTTGAAGAGATGGGCAATCCGCTGTGGCACTACAACGTCACCGGCTACGCCTTGAAGGACGCCTTCGAGGCGATCAAGAGCGAGGGCGACCGCTTCGCGGGAGCATGCTTCACCTCCGGCTCGGCGGGTACCATGAGCGCCGGCGATTATCTGAAGGAGCAGTATCCCGGCTTGAAGCTCGCTGTCGGCGAGGCGCTCCAGTGCTCGACCATTCTCGACAACGGCTTCGGCGGTCATCGTATCGAGGGTATCGGCGACAAGCATATCCCGTGGATCCATAACGTCAAAAACACCGATATGGTCATCGATATCGACGACGAGGACAGCCAGCGCCTGCTGCGCCTGTTCAATACCGACGCGGGTAAGCAGTACCTGATCAAGACCGTCGGTCTGGACGCCGGGTTCGTCGATACGTTGTCCTACCTCGGCATCAGCGGCATCGCCAACGTCCTCTGCTGTATCAAGATGGCAAAGTACTACGAGCTGACTGAGCACGATATCGTCGGTACCGTGCTGACCGACAGCGCCGTGATGTACCAAAGCCGAATCGAGGAGCTCTCCGAGATGTACGGCGACTACTCCGAGACTGCCGCGGAGCTCGACCATAACCTGCATATTCTCGCCCTCAAGGACGACAACATGCTCGAGCTCGGCTATAAGGATCGCAAGCGTATCCATAACCTCAAGTACTACACTTGGATTGAACAGCAGGGCAGGACGGTCGAGGAGCTCGACGCGCTGTGGTACGATACCGAGGGTACCTGGGACGCCGTGCATAAGCAGGCGGCTCAGCTCGACGAGTATATCGAGGCATTCAACAGGGAAGTACAAAAAGGCTCCCTTTCCTAAGGGAAGCAAGAAAAAGGAGCATACCATGAGCAAAACTGCTGAATTTGCCGCCAGGCTGCGCGGCTTGCATATCGAGAACATGTACGAGAACGACTTCTTCCTGACATGGGACAAGACCGACGACGAGATCGCCGCGGTCTTTGCGGTCGCCGACGCCCTCCGTGACCTCAGGGAGAGGAATATTTCCACGAAAATCTTTGATTCGGGCTTAGGGATCAGCAACTTCCGCGACAATTCCACCCGTACCCGCTTCTCCTTCGCCTCCGCCTGCAATCTGCTGGGTCTGGAGGTACAGGATCTGGACGAGGGCAAGAGCCAGATCGCCCACGGCGAGACCGTCCGCGAGACCGCGAACATGATCAGCTTCATGGCTGACGTCGTCGGCATTCGCGACGATATGTACATCGGTAAGGGTCATACTTACCAGAAGGAGGTCAGCGACGCGCTGAAGGAGGGCTTTGAGGACGGCGTTCTGGAGCAGAAGCCGACGCTCGTGAATCTGCAGTGCGACATCGACCATCCGACCCAGACCCTCGCCGACCTCGACCACGTCATCCACTATTTCGGCGGCGTCGAGAACCTCAAGGGCAAGAAGGTCGCCATGACTTGGGCGTATTCGCCGAGCTACGGCAAGCCGCTGTCCGTCCCCCAGGGCGTGATCGGTCTGTTCACCCGCTTCGGGATGGACGTTGTTCTCGCTCACCCCGAGGGCTACGACGTGATGCCCGAGGTCGAGGCGGTCGCCCGGGAGAACGCCGCGAAGAACGGCGGCAGCTTTAAAAAGACCAACGATATGAAAGAGGCGTTCCGCGACGCCGATATCGTCTATCCCAAGAGCTGGGCGTCCTTCTCGGCGATGGAGAAGCGCACTGACCTCTACGGCAAGGGCGATTTTGACGGCATCGATAAACTGGAGCAAGAGCTCCTCGCCGAGAACGCGCTCCACAAGGACTGGGAGTGTACCGAGGAGATGATGTCGCTGACGAAGGACGGCAAGGCGCTGTATCTGCACTGTCTGCCCGCCGATATCACCGACGTTTCCTGCAAGGCGGGCGAGGTCGCCGCGAGCGTGTTCGACCGTTACCGCGCGCCGCTGTATAAGGAGGCTTCCTACAAGCCATACGTCATCGCGGCGATGATCTTCCTCGCGAAGGTCAAGGATCCCGCAAAGGCGCTGGAGGAGCTGGAAGCGAGAGCACAGAACAGAAAAGAGTATTGATTTGGTGAATGGTGAATGACTAATGGTGAATGGTGTCGGGAAACGCTGACGCGTTTTGGATTCCTATAAATGGGTGAGGGCGGAGCCCTCCATCAACCATTCACCATTCACTATTCACCATTCACCCGAAGGGTATTCAGTTTATGAAACGAAAAATAGTCGTCGCCTTAGGCGGGAACGCCCTGGGCAAAAGCTTAACCGAACAGCTCGCGGCGGTCAAGACGACTGCCCGCGCGATCGCCGACCTGATCGAGGACGGCAACGAGGTCGTCATCACCCACGGCAACGGCCCTCAGGTGGGGCGGATCGACAGCGCGATGGCGGCATTGTGCCGCGAGGACAGCGCTGTCGAGCGCACGCCGCTGTCGATGTGCGTGGCGATGAGCCAGGCGTATATCGGCTACGATATCCAGAACGCCCTGCGCGAGGAGCTGCTCTCCCGCGGGATCCGCAAGCCCGTCGCGACCATCGTGACCCAGGTGCTGGTCGACGGCGACGATCCCGCCCTGCTGGATCCGACCAAGCCCATCGGCAAGTTCATGACCGCCGAGCAGGCGGAGGCTGAGCATGAGAAGCTCGGCTTCACCATGCGTGAGGACGCGGGTCGCGGCTGGCGCAGGGTCGTACCCTCTCCCGAGCCGAAGAAGATCGTCGAGCTCGACGCGATCCGCGCGTCTGTGGAGGACGGCTCCGTCGTTATCTGCTGCGGAGGCGGCGGCATCCCCGTGAAGAAGGTCGGCAACTTCCATAAGGGCGTCGGCGCGGTGATCGACAAGGATAATGTCTCCGCTCTGCTCGCCGATAACCTGAACGCCGATATTCTGATGATCCTGACCGCGGTCGATAAGGTGAAGATCAATTACGGTACGCCCGAAGAACTCTCGCTCGACAGCATGACTCTCGAGGACGTGCGCCGCTATATCGCCGAGGGACAGTTCGCCCCCGGCAGCATGCTCCCCAAGGTCGAGGCGGCGGCGCGGTTCGTCGCGGGCGGCTGCGGCAGAGTCGCCGTGATCGCCGAGCTTTTACAGGCGGGCGACGCCGTGAAGGGCAAGGCGGGCACCGTGATCTTCGGTGACTGAGTATTGATAACGTTATGTGAGGCTCCCGTGATCGGGAGCCTTTTTGCATTATCCGAACCCGCATGAATACTGGGTTCCTACCGAGAGTAGAGAGCCTTTTCTACCCTCGGGATAGTTCGGTTCTCGGCGAGAGAATCGCCGTCGGGGACGTGTAGAGAGGGTTTCGAGCTTTGTAGATTGAGTTTTCCGCCATACATGAGTATAGTTGAATTAACAAGGCGGTACTGCTGAACTTCTAATCGATCATCCGGGTTTTGCGATGTTTGCTTTGCCGCCGTATTTTCGGAGGAATGAACCATGAGCTTTACGATTCTGACTGATACATCGGCTAATTTACCTACCGCTCTGTTACAGGAGCACCATATCAGCATTATCCCCTTCCACTACTCCATCGGCGACAAGCAGTATTCCTGCCTGAACACCGAGGGCTTCGACGGCAAGAAGTTCTACAAGGCGATGCGCCTCGGCGCGGAGATCAAGACCTCCGCCATCAACCCCCAGTGCTTCGTCGATTTCTTTGAGGGCTTTTTGCTCAAGGGCGAGGATATCCTTTTCATCAGCATGTCGTCCGGCATCAGCAGCTCGTACCACTACTCGGAGGTGGCGGTAAAGGAGCTGGAGGAGAAGTACCCCGACCGCAAGATCAGGACGATCGACACCCTCGGCGCTTCGCTGGGCGAGGGTATCTTTGTACTCAGGGCGATCGAGTATCGCGAGCAGGGCATGTCGATCGACGAGACATACAACCGCATCCAAAAGGAGAAGGCGTGCATGTATCAGGTCTTTACCGTCGACGACCTGATGTATCTGAAGAAGACCGGCCGCCTGACCGGTTCGGCGGCGATCATCGGCAACATGCTGCAGGTCAAGCCGCTCTTAAAGGGCAACGAGAACGGCGAGATCGTAAACTTCTCCAAGGTCATCGGCAGAAAGAAAGCCATCGACGGCATGGCGCAGCGCTACAACATGCTGGTGCGGAATCCCGGTGAACAGGTCGTGGGTATCGCCCACGCCGACTGTGAGGATGACGCGAATCACCTGATCAGCCTTTTGAATAAGAAGAAGCCGCCGAAGGAGATCCTGACCGTGATGTACGAGCCCGTGACCGGCTCTCACGTAGGCCCCGGCACGCTGGCGCTCTTCTTCCTCGGCGACGATAAAGTCAGATTCAGATAAACTTTTACGCGGGGCGGTTCATGCCGCTCCGTTTTCTTATCTTATTAAGGATTAGTATTATCAACTTTCCTGTTTTTTCGGCGATTTTGTGTTGAACAACGGTATCGGGCTATGGTATAATCATAATAGATCGATTCGGTTTCACTTCATACACATTATCAATGATCACAGAGAGGAGCTATTGTTATGAAAATCGCTATGTCAAACGACCACGCCGGCACATCCATGAAGTATGAGATCAAGGCTCTGCTTGAAGCTATGGGTCACACGGTAACGGACTTCGGCGCTTATGACGAGGAGTCCTGCGACCTGTCCGATTTTGTCCTGCCTGCCGCTCTGTCTGTCGCCAGGGGCGAGTGCGACAGGGGCGTCTTTGTCGACGGCGTAGGCTACGGCAGCGCCATGATCGCCAATAAGGTGAACGGCATCTACGCCTGCGTCTGTCAGGATCCGTTCTGCGCTTCGCTTGCCCGTCAGCATAACAACGCGAACGTTCTCTGCCTCGGCGCGAAGATCATCGGCGGTCTGATCGCGCAGGAGATCGTCAGGACCTTCATGACGACCGATCCGCTGACCGCCGAGAAGTACGTCCGCCGTGTGAAGAAGGTGCAGAAGATCAACGACGAGCACTGTGTGCCCGTGAAGTAAGCTGTGCCGCGCAGTATCCATCCGACAAGATAATCATTACCCGGGGCTGTCGCACTAAGCATAGCGATAGCCCCTTAGCGTGTCATCCTGAGCTTTAGCGAAGGATCTTATCGTGCAACTTATCAAATCAGATTATATTTATAATGTATAATCTGACGGAAAGATGAGCACTTTCAGATCCTTCACCGGCGTTCGGAATGACATTTTTGTTTATTGCGACAGTCCCTTTGTTGTAATGTGCTTTCCTGAGAATTTCAGTTTTTGTTCACATAAGCGCCATGTTTCTGTCATATTCTTCCGTTATGATAAGGTCACAATAAAGCTCCAAGGGAGGAATGAATATGAAAAACAAGTATTTCGCACTCAAGGCGACTGCCTTCATGCTGACGGCGCTTCTGGCAGGCTCTATGGCGGCTTGCTCGGGCGGTACGACCCAAACCGAGACGCAGGCGGCGACCGCTTCCGAGGCGATACGCGAAACGCAGACCGCAACGGCGACCGAAGCGGCGGTCAAGAAGCTCGGCGAGGCGGATATCACGATCAACGATACGATCGAGAACAGCACGGGCGGCGAGCACGCGATCCTCGCGGACGGCGAGAGCCTGAGCTACAAGAACACCAAGGTCGTCAAGACCGGCGACAGCGACAGCGGCGACGAGGCGGACTTTTACGGCGATAACGCCGCGATCTTCGCGACAAACGGCGGCACGCTCGACCTCAGCGAGATGGTCGTCAAGACCGACGGCACCCACGCGAACGCGGTATTCAGCTACGGCGAGGGCACGACCGTCAACATCTCCGACAGCTATATCGAGACCTCGGGCAACTGCTCGGGCGGCTTGATGACGACGGGCGGCGGTACGATGAACGCGACCGACGTGACCGTGAACACCTCCGGCAATTCCTCGGCGGCGATCCGCTCCGACCGCGGCGGCGGCGACGTGAACGTCACGGGCGGCTCCTATACCACCTCGGGCACCGGCTCTCCCGTCATCTATTCGACCGCGGATATCACGGTCGATAACGCCGAGCTGACCTCCACCGCCTCTCAGGGCGTTGTCGTCGAGGGCAAGAACAGCGTCACCCTCAATAACGTCACGCTGAACGCCGATAACAACACCAAGAACAGCGACAAGTCAGCCTACTATCAGGCGGTGATGATCTACCAGAGCATGTCCGGCGACGCGGCTCAGGGCACCTCGTCCTTCACGATGAACGGCGGCACGCTCACGAACGCGAACGGCGATATCTTCTTTGTCAACAACACCGCGACCGATATCACCCTCAGCGGCGCTGCCATCATCAATAACGACGCCGACGGCGTATTCCTCAGGGCTGCCGCGGCGGGCTGGGGCAGCGACGGCAGCAACGGCGGTCAGGTCAACCTGAACGCTTCGAAGCAGACGATCAGCGGCGATATGCTCGTCGACGATATCTCGGTGCTGAACCTGTACCTCAAGGACGGCTCATCCTTCAACGGCGCGATCAACCCGACCGGCAGCGCGGGCGACGTCTATGTCGAGCTCAGCGGCGGCTCCAAGTGGACGCTGACTGCCGACAGCTACGTGACCTCCCTGACCTGTGACGCGGACAGCATCGACCTCAACGGCCATACCCTCTATGTCAACGGCGTCGCTTATACGGCGGGTTCAGCCTCGACAGGCTCGGCGATTACCTTCACCGTCAGCAGCGGCGGTCAAGGCGGCGCTCCCGATAAGCCCGGCGACGGCGGCGGTCACGGCCCCGGCGACGGCGGCACCCCTCCCGCTAAGCCCGAATGATACGATAGATAAGATTCCTCATACAGCGGGATCGGTTCAGCGCGAGCCGATCCCGCCGCTGTTTGCGTTCGAGGCGCAGTATCTATTAGATTACAGGATTGTTGTTGCAAAGTTGATATGATTGTGTTATAATTCTGTATTAGCAATTTAGAACAACCTTTACGGAGGTGCTTATGAAGATAATCAATCGACTGATCGCCCTCTGCCTGATCCTCTCGCTGCTCCTGACGCTCCCGATCACGGCGGCTGCCGCCGATCGGAACGCTGCCGAAGCGGCGCAGGGCGTCGTCGGCGATGTTGACGGCGACGGCGCGGTAACGATCGACGACGTCAGCGTGCTGCAGGCGCATTTCGCTGAGATCATGACCCTTAGCGACAGCGCGGTCATCCTCGGCGACGCGGATCTCAGCGACGATACCGACGTCAATGACGTCACCGTGCTCCAGCGCTTTCTGGCGCATTTCAGCGGCACGTTCTATGTCGATCTGCCGCTCGATCAGGCGAAGAAGCAGAAGAAGGACGACGGTATCGCCGATCAGTACCGTGAGATCCTCGACGCGATCGAGAACTTCGACCGTGCCAAGGGC
Organism: uncultured Clostridia bacterium; assembly: GCA_947166135.1. Lineage (GTDB taxonomy): Bacteria > Bacillota > Clostridia > Oscillospirales > Acutalibacteraceae > Ruminococcoides. The sequence continues at coordinate 24,861 of CAMVDB010000017.1, forward strand.
GTGGATATCTCCGAGTTCAACGGCGACGTCGATATGAATAAGCTCAAGGCGGCGGGTTATACCTTCGTCATCATCCGACTGGGCTACGGCGACGACGAAACGAATCAGGACGACAGCCTCTTTGAAACAAACGTCCGTAAGGCGGAGGCGGCGGGTCTTGACTGGGGCGCGTATATCTACTCCTACGCCCTGACCGAGCGCGAAGCGAAGAGCGAGGTCGCCCATACCCTGCGACTGCTCAAGGGCAAGCACCCCACTATGCCGATCGCCTTCGACTGGGAGGATGACTCCTACAAGCAGCGCAACGGCATGCCCTCCGACGAGAACGTCCGCAAGATCGCCTATACCTACCTCTCGGGTATCGAGGCGGCGGGCTACTATCCGATCCTCTACACCGGCTACGACTGGCTGATGGGGGCGTTCAACCATCCCGATATCGACAAGTATGACGTCTGGCTCGCCCAGTGGAGCGCGACCTACGATTATACCCGCCGACCGCTGGGAATGTGGCAGTACGGCGGCGAGCAGAACTTTCTCGAGCCGACTGCCGTCGAGGGACTCAGCGGCTCCTTCGATAAGGATTTCTCCTATAAAAACTATCCCATGATCGTGAAAGCCTACGGTTACAATAACCATACGGCGCTCCTGCCGTCGAGTCTTGCGTCGACCTCCGCTTCGTATGAGTCCGATGACGATTATGAGGGCGAGAACCTCCCGCCGGAGTGCAACGGCGTGATGGGCGACTCCCTCAGGAGCAGATAAACCGCATACAGATCACAGCGTCCGAAGTCCGGGCGCTGTTTTTTTCTGATAATCAGCTAAAGGCAGACCGTACGGGATCTCATACTAAGTATCCATTCCATAAAAATTATAAATGAACCTTTTTCTGTCATGTGCTGTATATATAGTGAAAGTTCCCGGGCGGTATGGTATACTGAGGGCATCGTATACAGAGGGGGTGACGGCTTGACGGACTTCGAGAGGTATGTCAACGAATATTCGCGCGACCTGACGCGGTTCTGCATCCATTTATGCGGCGATCCGAACGACGCGGAGGATCTCTTCCAGGACACGTGGACGCGTGCCCTGTCCAAGCTCGGTCAGTATGATCCCGCGCTGAGCTTCAAGAGCTGGCTGTTCGCGATCTGTGTGAACATCTTCAGAAACAACAGGAAGCTGAAGGATAACGCCGCGCGTGCTTCGCTGACCGCGGAGGAACAGGAGCGCCTGCTCGCCTCCATCCCCGACGAGCAGAAGGACGTCGACGCCTATCTCGACCTGTATGAGGCGCTCTATACCCTGCCGAAGAAGCACCGCGCCGTCATCATCCTCTTCTACTTCCGCGAATTCAGCCAGCGCGAGATCGCCGCGATCCTGCACATCCCCGAGGGAACGGTCAAGTCGCGCCTGAATACCGCGCGTAAGCTGCTGCAAAGGAGGCTGAGTCATGAGTAAGATCAGCGAAGAAAGACTGGATCAGATGCTGACGAACCTGTGTAAAGCCGAGCCCGGGCAGCCCTTCGTCTACCGCCCGCAGGAGGACGAACGCCCCGCCGTCGTGCCGTTTTATCGGCGTTACCGCGGACTCGCGGCGGCAGCGGTGCTGGTATTCGTCAGCGTGGTCAGTCTGACTGCATTTTTCTTATTTGGAAATAAACCGACCGCACCCGTACCCGTCGCACCTGTTCCTCACGGCACAGCCCCCTCTGTGCCTGAGACAGCGGGTTCGGACGCGCCGACCGACAGCAATCTCAGTTCGCAGTTGCCCTCCGGGCACGGGAGAGAGGACGCGACATCCCCGACGTCGTCCCGTAGCTCGGCGACCGTGAACAGGAGAACCCCGACCTCAAAGGCGACTTCTCCCGCAGCAGTAGCCACCGAACCGACCGGTGCGCCCGAGCCGACCGAACGCGTCAAGCCCACCGAGAAGCCCGTATACCCGACCGACCCCATGGATCCACCGTGGGACGATCCGACCAACGGCGACGAGCCGTGGCTCACACCGCCTACCGAGAACGGCGGGATGCAGGAGGTGCCTCCCGTCGAGTTCTACGCATCCTTCGACGCCGACCGATTACCCGCCGACCGCATGATCTACTGCAAGGTCTATGATTGGCGGGGCAGAAGGCTCGGCGACCGCGATCTCTACTCTTCGGAGCACGCCGCCTCGATCGAGTATATCAAGAACGGTACCGTGCTCGTCCGCTATCTGACCCCCGAGGGGCTGATCGTGATGGACGGCAGCTACAGCTACGTTTTCTACGACAGCAGCGGCGCCATCCTCGCGCAGGGTCAGGACTATGTGGAGTGGTAGGGGGGTAGCTTAAAGCTCAAAGCTGTTTGTAGGGGCGACCATCGGTCGCCCGCTGTCGCAGGTCGTCGCATATCCTATCCGACGTTTCCGATATGGATAACGCCCGTCATTCGCGGGCGGTCAATGACCGCCCCTACGGCTAACTCCTCACTCCTTACTCCTCACTCCTAACGACTCCTCACTCCTTCAACCATCATCACTCTATTACGGAGGAATCATTATGAAAAAGGTATTATCATTTTTACTCTGCCTCATGCTGCTTTTATCGGCGATCCCGACAGCGGCGGCTGTGACCGACGACGAACCCGACGGCGGTTACTATATCGTCTTTAAGGGCGATAACTACACGATCCGCGAGCGCAACCGCCTGAACTATTACGGCGGCGACGTCTATCTGCTCGGCGGGCTGACCATGTCGCTCTCAACGCCGTTCAGGATTGCTTATTCCTCGGATCTGAAAACTGTCTCGAAGTTCTATCCCGAGGGCGAGGGCAACGACTATGTCCCGCGTTACAACAGTCGTTGGTATACCGTCGAGTTCCACCTCACGGGCAATAACAGCGGCGACAGCTCCGACATGGGATGGTATGACGGCTATGTCAGCGCCTATCCCTGCGAACCTCCCGAGGAGGGCGGCGGCGCGATCGACCCCGCGGCTGTTGAGATGAAGCGTGAGCTCTATGAGCAGGATTTCTTTAAGAGCTTCCCCTTCTGCGACCCCGAGTCCTACGACTACAGAGAGCTGTACTATCACCATTCCGAGTGGCGGATCCCCGACTGGGTGCTGGTGCAGGTGACGCCCGCCTATCCGGTCGAGGGCGGCAGCTACGGCGTATTTGACGACGCGGTCTTCTTCAACGCCGAGTCCTATCCGTTCGACTTCACCTACGGCGTGTATGATGTGCGTGAACGCGCCTATTACAGCATCACCGACGCGTGGAGCATGGGCTATGCCGATCTGCACGATGTATTCGTCCATCGGATCCGTACCTGCGACTATGCTTATCAGCTCGGCGACGTCAACGTTGACGGTGAGCTGGATATCGTCGACGCGACCCTGCTCCAGCGCGGGTTGGTCGGCTTGTATGATCTGGATGAGCACTGCGCCTGGGGCGGTCATACGACCTGTACCTTCGGAACTGCGATCACCTCCCTCGCCGATTATGACAAGAACGGCGACGCCGATATCGTTGACGTGACGCGCATCCAGCGCACTCTGGTCGGCAACGCGCTCTATCCTCATTCGTTCACCCTCACCGCACAGCTCGATCAGTCCGGTCATGCCGCCGACGTAAGGGCATTGTCCTCCTTCGGCGAAGAGCCGCTCGAGTACTGCTACCGGATCGAGTGTTCGGTCTATGCCGATTCGGTCTACGGGAGCGATTTCGGACGCTTTCATCTTGATAACAACGACCCCGAGCCGGGCAATTTTCAGATCACGACGGGGTGGATCTCCGACTCCTCTGTCGAGCTGCCGCTGACGAGCCTGACCTATAACGATAACCTGACCCTCACGGTACAGGCGCGCGATTCCCGCGGCAACAAGGCGCAGACCGCCGTGCTGTATTTCAAGAACGTCTACTGATACATTCTCCTATATATGAACCCAAGAAGGCGGAGCAGCAGCTCCGTCTTTTTGCATAGGGAGCTTTTGGAAGTGAGGGGTTAGGAATTGTATAAATGTTGCATAGAGTTGTAGGGCGGGGGCTTGCTCCCGCCGTAGGGGCGACCATCGGTCGCCCGCGAATGACGGGCGTTATCCATATCGGAAACGTCGGATAGGATATGTGACGCCCTGCGACAGCGGGCGACCGATGGTCGCCCCTACAAACAGCTTTATGCTAAACAAACGCTGACCAAACTCCCTCTTGCCGTACAGAATATTATGTGGTATAATTCAGAATGAATAATTATGTTGCATGAAATTAACGCAACTTTTGCCGAACATACTATTTTACAAAAAGGAGAGGTTGTATGGATAAACAATCCAAGGCGACGGGGCTCAGGGCGTTCGCCGAGCGCCTCAAGGAGCGCCATCTGTCGCTCGAGCGGATCGTAGCGGCGCTGACGGCTTCGGTACTGCTCGCCTATATCACCCAGCTGTTATCGAACGGCAAATTCAGCGATCTCGGCTCCTATTACGCGAGTATCAGCTTCGGCGGTTTCTTCGCGGCGATGCTCGTCGGGCTGGCGGTGCTGATCGGTACGACGTATCTGCTCCGGCAGAAGGTCATCATCCCGTGGGCGCTGTTCATCACGGCGCTGATGGTCTCGGTGCTCTTTGCGATGAACTATCCCGACGGCGGCGCGTTCTTCTGTCTCGGTATCGGGGTGGTCGACCTGATCATCGTGCTGTGGGAGGTGCGCGGCGACAAGCTCGGGCTGTCCCGCATCAATATCAGCCGTAAGGTCGCGCTGATCGCGGCGATCGTGCTGTTCGTGGTGATGACCGTCGTATTCGGTATCCTGACGACCGCCAAATACCGCAACTATGCCAACTTCACCTTCGACTTCGGTATCTTCGCGCAGATGTACGAGCGCATGGCGACGTCCTTCGCGCCCGAGACTACGGTCGAGCGCTCGCATTTGATGTCCCACTTCGGCGTGCATTTCTCGCCGATCTTCTACCTCTTCCTGCCCGGCTACTTCATCTTCCGTACCCCGATCTACCTGTTCTTTATCCAGGCGGGTTCCGTCGCGGCGGGCGTATTCGCCGTGTACCTGATCGCGGGTAAGCTCGGCTTCTCGGGTAAGCTGACCCTCGCGCTCGAGCTGATGTACGCTTTCTATCCGTGCCTGATCAACGGCACGTTCTACGACTTCCACGAGAACAAGTTCCTCACCACGATCATCCTCTTCCTGTTCTACTTCATTCTGTGCAAGAACACGGTCTGGGAATTCGTCTTTGCCGTACTGCTCCTGAGCGTGAAGGAGGACGCCGCGATCTACCTGATCGTGATCGCCCTGTTCATGATGATCAACCGTAAGGAGATCGCCCGCGGCGGTATCATGCTCGCGATGGCGCTCGTGTACTTCATCGCGGCTCAGCAGATCGTCGCCGCCTCGGGCTCCGACGGCGTGATGATCGGCAGGCTGGCGGATTACTTCGTCAACGGTCAGCAGGGCTTCTTCTCCGTGATGAAGGCGGTGTTCTTCGATATCGGCTTCCTGATCAAGCAGATGTTCACCGCCGAGAAGCTGCCGTTCGTGCTGTGGATGCTCCTGCCCGTGTGTATCGCGCCGTTCTTTACGAAGAAGATCTCGTCGCTGCTGCTGCTCTTCCCGATGGTGCCGATCAACCTCATGCAGAGCTGGCAGTACCAGTACGACGTCAACTATCAGTACACCTACGGTACGGCGGCGCTGATCATCGTCAGCACCATCCTTGTGATCGCCGAGCTGAAAACCAACAAGAAGCGCGTCATCATGCTCGTGTCGCTGTGTATGTGCGCGGTGATGTCCGCGTCCCTCTGGGTGCCGAAGATCAATACCGCGAAGAGCTATCTCGACAGCGCGAACGGCTCTCCCAAGCAGGTGAGCGAGCTGCTCGAGACCATCCCCACCGACGCGACCGTTACCGCGGCTCACGCGCTGGTACCCCATCTCTACAAGGTCAAGTGGCTGTACACCATGCCCGATTATTATACCGACAAGCGCGACAAGCCCATCGACACCGACTACTTCGTCATCGACACCCGCTACGGCGACCTTGCCGAGCAGATGAAGCAGACGATGGGCAACAACTATAACCTGATCAAGACCGCGGGCTTCGCGGAGCTTTATCAGCATAAGTAAGCAGGTGAATGTATGAAAAAGTTAGTATGCATCCTTCTGACCGCGCTGTTCGCGGTATCCCTCGCCGCCTGCGGCGCCGGCAATCAGCCGACGGAGCCCTCGACCGCTCCTACCGACGCGCCGTATATCCATACCCAGGTGGACGAGCCCGAGTGGACGCTGATCGAGGGCACGATGACCCTCGAGGACGGCACGACCACCTATGCGCAGGGCGCTGACTTTCTGTACTTCGCGATCGTAGGCGCCACCCCGCAGGAGATGGAGCTTAGATTCCGCCTCGATGACGCGGTCGCCGCGAAGCTCACCGACGAGCCCGCTTACTACATCACCTTCAACGGCGAGAATATCGGCAGAGCGACCCTGAACGAGAACCATACCGTCGCCGTGATCAAGAGCGCCGACGCCGCTACCGAGATCACCGCCCTCGCGACGAAGATCCGCGGTCTGTAAGTATAATCAATGAATCTGTGACAGCGCTCCCGTAAAAGGGGCGCTGTTTTTGCGTGTACAAGCAGGGGAAGATAAAAATGAGGAGTCCGGAATGAGGTGAAACGCCTATTCAATTCATCGCTCGCTTACGGAATCCGGCAGAAAAAAACATGCTTCATTCATCTGAAGAGAGAGCGACGGGCTTGCCCGTCTTGCGCGTTCAGCGCCGTATTCTATATCTTTGTCTTTGTCTTGGTCATTGTCATTGTCTTTGTCATTGTCTTTGTCATTGTCTTTGTCATTGTCTTGGCTTGTTTTGGTTGTTTTGCTTGTTTTTCGTGCGTTGGTGTTCCCTTTCGGAGCGCCGCCCTTCCGTCCCGCGGCTGACCTTGCCCGACACAATTCATCATATTTTTCATACTCGCGGTCGATCTGCTTTCTCAGGATCGAGAACAGCACCCTCAGCGTGATATCGTCGGTAAAATCGGGCTTTTCGCCGCGATCGGCATAGTTCAGCAGCCCCTTGAGCAGCCGTCCGGTCTGTTCGTCGGAGAGCATCCCGAACTCGTCGGCGTAGTCGTTGAACAGCTTGATATACTTCGGTTCCTTCATGAAAATCACTCCTTCACCCATAGCGCGACAAAAGAAAAAGATGCATACTTTTATGCAACTTATATGCAACTTACAAAAACTATTTTCTCCCGAGTTGGTTTCGGAAGTTGACGGCGGGGCGTGCTTTTGCTATACTTTAAGCAGCCGCTGATTGATTTACACCCGAATTAATTTTAACTGTTACACTGTTTATAGGAGCGTGACGTATGTCGTCGTTTATCCTCGCGCTGCTGGCGCTGCTGCCGGCGGTCGTGCTGATGATCTATATTTATAAGAAGGACAGGATCGAGAAGGAGCCGAAGGGACTGCTCGCGGGGCTCTTTCTGCTCGGCTGCGTCTCGGTGATCCCCGCGGTCATCCTCGAGCTGCTCGCTCAGGGCATTTTGAACGCGACGGGTATCTCCGACGATTCTGTTCTATACAAATTCCTCGAATACTTCTTCGGCGTAGCGCTGGTGGAGGAGGGCTGTAAGCTCTTTTTCGTCTATATCGTGACCCGCAAGAGTAAGCATTTCAACTGTCTGTTCGACGGCGTGGTGTACGCGGTGTTCGTGTCGCTGGGCTTCGCCGTGACCGAGAACCTGTTCTATGTTTTTGAGAACGGTATCGGCGTGGCACTCCTGAGAATGGTGACCTCGATCCCGGGACACTGCTTCTTCGGGATCATCATGGGCTACTTCTACGGCAGATGGTTCCTCAATCACAAGGCGAATCAGCTCGAGAGCTATCTGTATCAGTATCGCCTGATCGCGCCGGGACAGAGGAACTTCAAGTCGGGCAGGTGGATGCTCGCGGCGCTGATAGCGCCGACGGCGGTACACGGCTTCTACGACTTCTCGCTGTCGCTGGAGTCGGCGGTGTTTATCCTCGCGTTCTTCGCGTTCCTGATCGCGCTGTATGTGCTGTGCTTCATGGGGGTTCGCAGGATGTCGAGGACAGATAACCTGACCAGCTTCATCTATATGGATATGGTGCTCCGACGTCATCCCGAGGCGGTGCCGTTCGTCAGTCAGATCCCCGAATTCGCTCCGTTCTTCTACGGCCGGCAGCAGCCGTTCGTTCAGCCGATGCAGGCTCAGCCGATGAACCCACAGCCGCCTGTTCAACAGAATAATGATCGAAATTTCTGATAAAGAAAAATGCCATCCTCAGCCCGGGGATGGCATTTCTGTTAATTGTTGTAATAGTTGTTCAGGAATCACAGCTTGCTGTACGCCTTGGTGACGAAACGGTCCGCGTCCACGGTGAAGCGGGTGTGCCTGCCCTTACCGATCAGCCCCGCGTTGTCGTAGACCTCGACCTCGAAGTCGAGCCTTCTGCCGTCTGCGGCGGTCAGGGTGCTCTTACAGAGGACGGAGGCGCCGACGGGGGAGGCGGCGAGGTGTTCGACCTCGACCTTGGTGCCTACCGAGGTATTGCCTTCGCCTAAGAGTCCCTCGACGGATTCGGCGCAGCAGCCCTCGATCAGTGCGATCATCGACGGGGTCGCAAAGACCCGCAGCGTACCGCTGCCCATCGCGAGGGCGGTGTTCTCGATCGTAACGGCGACGGATTTCTCATTCGTCAAGCCGGGTTTTAATTCTGACATAGGTTGCTCCTTTCGCGTAAAGAGGGAAGAAATGAGGAGTGAGGA
>CAMVDB010000018.1 GCA_947166135.1 uncultured Clostridia bacterium
TATCGAAGGCGACTATGAAGGTATCGGTCATCTGATCCTCGGCTACGCCGCAAAGTCTTTGCCTAATCCCGCTCCCAGAAAAGAGAATTACGTTTACAAAGCATAATCAAAATAGAATGAACTATACACATAAAAACTGCCCGACACGGAAGTCGGGCAGTCAGCTTGTCGCCGAGACTTTTATCTCGGCTGCAATTCTTTCTTTTCTTGTTTCCTTATCTTAATGATATTGCCGTTGACGGGTGGTTTTGATTATATGATGATTAAGTGCTTTCGGCGGCGTCTCGCTGCTCCAGCAAGGTGCGGATCCAGCCGGCGTAAATTGTCATTCGGTTGTAATAGCAAGTAGCCGTGTACTTGTTTACGTCGACATCCTCGCTCGAAACGCACCAAATGGCTTCATCTTCGTTCGCAAATAACGTACCGTAACGGAGGTTCATCATGGCACATCGTACACGCACCAACCGGAGCTGCTGTTCCCGGCGCAGAGAGCCGCAATTATGATAAAAATTGTACAGGAACCGCAGCGTCTTGTCATCAGGCACAATACCGAAGTAAACAAATGTGGCCGACTGTTCAAAGAGAGCAAGCGCCTCCGGTTGCGCGACCTCGCAGATCTGACAGTATTTTTCGGCGTCGGGGATTTGATAGAATTTCTTTTTGATGACATGACGGAAAAGACAATAGGGTGCTGCCGCCAGATAAAACGCAAGCGGAAACAAGTAGAACAGCCCCAGCCGCGCGCATACGATCGTTGCTGTAAGAAAAATGAGGAAGATGAGCACGATCATAAGTGACTCCGCTGCCGGGTGTTGTTTAAAGTTGAGCTCCATAATACAGCGGTTGCGTTCTTGCTCGGCTTTGTCACGTTTTCTCAGCCAAATAACAAGAGGTGACACAAATATCGCGAATGTGCCGAATATTGTCATAAAGACGAATGATCCCAAAACCGAATCATGATGATAATCGTTCAGATTGACAATCATGACAATAAACGCCGCCAACAGCAAGCCCCAGCCGATCAGCTGCCAAATGAGATAGGTGTGCTTTTTATAAAATCTCATAATAACATTCTTTCTATGATAAGAATGAATTTATTATACTATGATCGCATAGAGAAAGTCAATTATCTGCCTTAGCCTTCTTTTAATGCGACATCGGGCGCGTTGAGTTGCTTATATGTCCTGATGATCAGGCAGAGTGAGATGAGGAAGGTCAGTATATCTGAGACCGGCATAGAGTACAATACGCCGTCGAGTCCGAAGAAACGCGGAAGTAACAGCGCAAAGCCGACGCCGAACACGATCTCTCTGACCATGGAAAGCATGGTGGATTCCACCGCTTTTCCCATCGCCTGCAGGAAGATGAACGTCGCCTTGTTCACGCACGCGAGCACGATCATGCACAGGTAGACGCGAAATGCTTTGACAGCGAACTCGGTGTAGTAGGCGCTTTCGTTCGCCGCACCGAATATCTGTATCAGGAGATGGGGGAGAAGCTCTACGATCAATAGCGCTACCGCTCCGACGCAGGTCTCCGCGATCAGCAGCTTTGTGAACAGCTCTTTGACGCGGCTGAATAACTTCGCTCCCATATTGAAGCCGACGATCGGGATACACCCCGCCGCCATTCCGATAACGATGGAGATGACGATCTGGAAGAACTTCATCACGATGCCTACAACAGCCATCGGTATCTGCGCGTACTGCTCCTGACCGAAGACCGGATCGAGCGAACCGTACTGACGGATCATGTTGTTGATCGCCATCATCGCCGCTACCAGAGAGATCTGTGCCAGAAAACTGCATAAGCCGAGCGACAGCGTACGCTTTACGATGCTGCCTTTTAAGGTCAGATCGCCGAGAGACGGCTTGACGACCTTCGCACGACATAAGTAGACGACTGCGAGTATTGCGGTGATGATCTGTCCGATGACGGTCGCGACTGCTGCTCCCATCATGCCCCACTTGAATACAAAGATGAAGATCGGATCGAGAATGATATTCGCCGCCGCTCCCGCCAGAGTTGAGAACATAGCAAACCTTGGATCTCCGTCTGCGCGGATGATGGGGTTCATCGCCTGACCGAACATATAGAAGGGGATCCCGACCGTGATCCAGAAGAAGTATTCCTTTGACAGTTCAAACGTTTCGTTATTCACTCTGCCTCCGAATGCAGTCAGGATCGGCTGACCAAAGATCAGATATATTGCTGTCAGTAACAGACTGCCGACGATACAGAGTGTGATGGAATTACCGACGCTTCGTTTGGCGTTGCCGCTGTTGTCCGCGCCCAGCGAAATGCTGACAAAGGCACAGCAGCCGTCTCCGATCATAACGGCGATACCGAGGGCGATCACCGTCAGCGGAAAAACGACCGTGTTCGCGGCATTTCCGTAGGAGCCGAGATAGTCGGCGTTAGCGATAAAGATCTGATCGACGATGTTGTACAGCGCGCCGACCAGAAGCGAGATGATACACGGTACCGCGTACTTTCGCATAAGTCTGCCGATTTTTTCATCGGCAAGATAAGAATGATTTTCCATAGTAATACCTCCCTGAAAACAAAAAACTGCGTAAGCCCGAAATGTCGGACTTACGCAGTTTTGCTACTCACATTGTTTTAGATTATATCATTTTTTATCAAAAAATCAAGCGGTTGTATGACAAGATACCGAAAGAAAAGCGCAAACAACAGCTCAATTTTTCTCAACGATTTCGATATTACCGGTCAGGATATCGACATATTGAAGTGAGTGGATCCTCGGAACACCTGTTGTGTATTCTTCGATGGTGAAGATGTTTTTGTAGACGCCCTTGATCTCCACCTCATCATTTTTCAACTCCAGTCTCGGATGATTCAGTCTGACGTTGATATGGATCTTCGGAGAGACGGAGTACAGGTAATTTATCTTTTTCTTAATCATATCAAGCTGTGTCATTGTCGTTTCCTCCATAATTATAAAAACGTGTAACGCCAACCGGACTTACGCGGTCATACGCTACACGTTGTAATTGTATTATATCACTTTTGAACGGGTTTTTCAAATGGTGATTTTGAACAAAAGTGATGGTATCTTACCTTTGTTCTGCGAGCATGGCTGTCGGTCAAGCATTCGCTGCATAATGATAGAAAAACGTAATCAGTCGCCGAAGTAGAATGATTTATCAAAGACTTCATGCCCTATGTGAAGCTGACGACCGAACAGCGCAGATATAAAACAGCAGGGATGACACGATCGGTCGTCCCCGCTGTGAATTATATGGTATTTCCCTTTTCGATCACGCCTACACCGTACTGCTCGCCCGTGCGCGAGAAATAAACTACAAGTGCTTTGCTGTCCGAACCTTTCTCGGGATTATCAGCTCCAGTTTTATCTGCCTGTACGGCAGCCTTTTCCGTTGGCGGCGTGGTTTCTGTCGTGGTATCCTTTGCTGAGCATCCGACGAGAGCGACCAGTAACGCCAGTACCGTCAATATCGAGATGATTCGTTTCATAAGATTTCTCCTTTACGCTTTCTCAAAGTCGGGGCGCCATGCGGCGAACTGATCGAGCTGTGCGTCGGTGCGGTGATAGTATCGCTTTTCTCTGTCGAGCTGTGCGATCTCGTTCATCTCGTTATCTGTCAGCTTAAAGTCCATGATATCGAGGTTGTCCTTGATATGATCGACGTTCTTGCTGCCGGGGATCACGACGAAGCCCATCTGTGTGTGCCATCTGAGGATGACCTGCGCGGGAGACTTGCCGTACTTTTTGCCGAGCTTGACAAAGACAGTTTCTTCCATCAGGCTCTTGTCACCGTGACCGAGCGGATACCAGGACATCAGCTTGATACCGTATTTGTCCAGCGTTTTACGAAGCTCCTTCTGCGTAAAGTACGGATGAGCCTCTACCTGGATGAACTGAGGGACGATCTCCCACTCTGTTTCCAGCTCGGCGATATACTTGCCTTCAAAGTTTGAGATACCAATGCTCTTCGCTTTGCCCTCTTTATAGGCCTTTTCCAGCTGACGGTATCCCGCAAGCCAATTTCCCGCGGGCTGGTGGATGTAGAGCAGATCGACATAGTCCACGCCTAAGCGCTCGAGCGTTTCGTCTACCGCGTTCGGATTCTCATATTCGCTGGGCCAGAGCTTCGTGGAGAGGAAAACCTCTTCGCGCTTGATGCCGCTTTCCGTGATACCGCGGCCGACCGCCCGCTCATTGACATATGCGTTCGCCGTATCAACGAGCGAATAACCTATTTTCAGCGCTTCACGCACGCTGTTCTGTGCGTCCTTCGGGGTAAGCGTAAAGGTGCCGATACCGATGACAGGACACTGTAATTCGTTGTTTAATTTGATGTACTCCATAATGATCCTCCTTAATATGTTGATGCTTCGGAGCGGGTAAACAGCCACGCTCCGTTTTCTTTTCGTAATGTAAAATCGCCGCGCAGCCTCCAGCTGCTCATTCTCCCGCCGTATACGGCGGCGGAAACGCGACTTTTGCCGATCATGGTTGCCGTATCGCCGCTGATGGTGACTTCGATGCTGTCGTGATCGGCGCTGTAGTAGTTGAACGTGCCGTTGCTAAGTCCGCTGAGGAAGGACTCTCTCGTCTGACTGACGCCTGTCATGTGCGTCAGGACATAGTCATCCGCCATCAGCCCGTGCAGGCTCTCAGCGTCTTTGTCGATCATGTGCTGCCAGTATTTGCGGTACATGTCGCGGATCGCTTCTTTGTCATTCATGATCATTCCCTCTGTTCGCTCCGGTCAAGATAGCGAATCACCTTAGCGGGAACGCCGCCAACTACCGCATAATCCGGAACATCTTTAGTGACTACAGCACCAGCGGCGACTACGGCATATTCGCCAATCGTAACACCGGGACAGATCGTGACGTTCATGCCGATCCATGCGTTCTTCTTGATCAGTACCTTGCCGTAGGTATAGATCGTATGACGGCGGTTCATATCGTGATTGATCGTAGCGATACGCAGTCCGGGCGCGGTCATGACGCCGTCTTCAAACTCGATCCCGCCCGAAGCGGAGAGGATCGCGGAATGATTGATGAAAACGCCTTTACCGAATTTGACTCGATTTCCGAAATCGCAGGTAAACGGTGTGAGGATGCGTACGTCGTCGAGCTTTCTTCCGAACAACTCTTCCAGATAGGTAACGTAGGATGGGTCATCGGGCATCACGGCATTTGCTTTGGCGCAAAGAACGCGTGCGCGTATCATTTCATCAACAGCATCCTTGAAATACGGCTCACGGTTATCGGTGGGACCGCCCTGATCCATCAGTTCATAAACATAACCACTTTTGTATTCCATATCGCTCACCCTTTACATCAAGCCGTTAGCAGTAAGCCAGCGCTTTACACCGCTTTCGGAGTTTGCGGCATTGCTGCCGGTGATCGGAAGCCCGCTCTTGACGTTCGCATCGGGACAAGCCCGCTTGATATCGCGCTCACTGCTTCCCATACCGCTGCCCTCGTTTGTACACAGGGGCAGGATCGTCTTGCCGCTGAAGTCAAAGGCTTCAAGAAAGGTGAACACCGCCATCGGCATCGTGCCCCAGTAGTTCGGATAAGCGAGCACGATGGTATCGTATTCGTCGATCGAATCGGGCATTGATACAAGCTCGGGGCGAGCCTTCGCGCGCAGATCCTTCTTCGCTTCATCGATGCAGGTCATGTAGACGGGGGAGTAGGGCTGCGCCATCTCGATCTTGAACGTATCTGCAGGAATCAGCTTACCGATGATATCGCAGACGATCTCGGTGTTGCCCACCTTTACATAGCGCATGGCGCCTGCAAAGTAGTTTTCATCTGCTCTTGAAAAATATGCAATCAAAGTTTTAGCCATTGTCGTGACCTCCTGTTTATTTTCTGGCTTTATTATACCCGATAGATGTTGCAAAGTCCAATCGAAATATGCTATAATTGATTTAATATTTAAATAACGGTGGTGTGATCATGACGACTAAACAAATCGACTATTGCATAGAATTGGCGCATACGCTCAACTTCAGCCGGGCTGCGGAGAATCAATTCGTCAGCCAGCCGACGTTCTCTTACCAGATCAGATTGCTTGAAGAGGAGATCGGCTTCTCGATCTTTGAGCGCAGCGGAAAAGGCGCGGCGCTAACACCGGCAGGGGCGCAGTTTGTAAGCTTTCTTTCCGGAATGCGCGAGGATCTGAAGCGAGCGATCGAGCAGGGGCAGAATTTCAGCGCGAAGTACAAGGATTCGATCACCGTCAGTCTGATGGTGCGACAGGCGATCTACTTCTTGCCGGAAGCAATGAGGCTGTTTGCTAAGACATCACCGGATGTTCAGATCGTCCCGAAGTTTCAGTATGAGGGCGGTATGGACAGCTTTCTAAAGGGTGAATCCGATATCCTGTTCTCTCTCCGGGAGCATACGCGACAGCTGTCAAACGTGATCGTACACGACTTGTTTGACAGTCATATCTATCTGATCGCGCAGCGTGACGATCCGCTTTCGGAGAAGAACCTGATCACCGAGAACGATCTGTACGGCAGGACGCTGATGGTTGGCGGAGGTTCTCCGACAGCGTTGAGAGCTGTACAGCACCGCTTGATCTCAACCGGAAGGATCGACTACTTCAACAGCGCCGATCATGACACGACATGGGTCAACGTCGCCGCGGGGAAGGGGATATGCTTAGCACCCGGCTTCCTCAACGATCACAGCGGACAGCTCGCGTGGATCCCGTTCGACTGCGAGGAGCGTTTCGAGTGCGTTCTGTGTACGCATAAGAACGATTCACGGCAAAGCCTCTCCGGTTTTATCTCGCTGCTTAAAAATCTTTATTCCGACGCGGTAGCATTTCCGTTGTAATCGTTTCTGAAAGAGAACCGCATAGATAAACAGCGAATAAATGCGTTTCATAGAACCAAACACTTAGCTTATAGAAAAAGCTGCCTTTTCATCAAGGCAGCTTTTCTATATCTTATTCAATTCAAGCGATCCGAAGAGGTTTATGCGTTCTTTTTCTTGAAAAGCGCGGCTTTGATAATGCCCTTCGGGTCTTTGATGAGCAGGATCACCAGCCAGATGATCAGCCCAAACGCGACGACGGACAGACCGAGGAACAGGTCGTTCAGCATATCCGCGGGAGCCGGCGAGAAGTATTCGGCGCCCAGCTCAGCGTACTCAAAGATGGCGTCGACCAGCCACATCAGCGAAGCGCCCCAGAACATCCAGCAGAGGATCCCGAGCTTCATTTCATTCTTCGGTGCGTTTTTGTACCAGATGATCGTGCAGATGATCGCGGCGAAAACGGAAGTCAACAGTGTCATACAATCGACCTCAGCTTTCGGACGAGGCGAGCCTTTTGGCTTCCTTCTCGGCTCTCTTTTCGATCAGCGTGGTCACGCCGACGATGCCGAGCCATACAACAGTGACGAGAGCCGCCATCGAGACGCCGACCGTCGTCATCTCATGTATCATCTGTGCGGCGTCTGCGGGATCGGACGCGGCAGTCAGGAACGGGAAGAACGGAACGATCTCGCCGTGCCAGATATGCTCGAACATCAGTAGCGCGCTGCCGCCCCAGAGCATTCGGTTGAGCCATTTTAGTTTGCGGGAGAAGGGGATCTTCTGCGCTGCTTCGGTCTTTACGCCGTTGAAGCTTACCTTCAGCTCCTGCTGTTCCTTTTCCTTCTTCTCAATGATCTTTGTCGCGACGGTGGTGATCACCGCTTCAGTTGCTGCTACGAGAAAACACGCCATAAAAGCACCTCCGAAAACTATTGTATCTCTATACACTTATCGTACAGGAAAAAACAACTTTTGTCAATATCCCAAAGCGCTGATAATCGGGAAATAAAGCTGTAATAAATATGAGTAAATCGGGAAATAATCTTCTTCGCGCAGCTGCGCATGTTTGCTTGACTTTTCATAGTCCCTTTGTTACAATTGAAGCATGAAAACAGTACTGATTAAAGAGGATATTATTTCCCGAAATAACGAACGTGCAAGGGAAGTAAGAGCCCTCACGCGAGAAAAGAAAATATACTATATCAACGTGATGTCGTCGCCCGGCGGCGGGAAGACCACCTTGCTTACGAAGCTGATCCCCGCTCTTGGCGACAGCCTGCGTATCGGCGTGATCGAAGCGGATATCGATTCCGACAAGGACGCGGTCACGATCGAAGAAGCGACCGGAGCGCGCACCATCCAGATGCATACCGGCGGCGCCTGTCACATCACCTGCCAGATGAGCCTCGAAGCACTCGAGGCACTGGGTGTGGACGGGCTTGATGTTGTGTTCCTTGAGAACATCGGCAACCTCGTCTGCCCGGCTGAGTTCGATACCGGCGCCGACTTGAATCTGGTGCTTTTGAGCGTACCTGAGGGAGACGACAAGCCGCTGAAATATCCGCTGATGTTCGAGGTGGCTTCCGCTGTAGCGGTCACGAAGCTTGACGTAGCTCCGATCTTCGACTTCGATCGGGAGAGAGCGGTGCAGAACATCCGTAAGCGCAACGGGAACGCGGATGTGTTCTTTGTGTGCGCAAAGAGCGGCGAGGGCGTCGCGAAGCTTGCGGATTATCTGCTTCAAAAGATCAGGGCAGCGAAAGAGTAAACCTGCGAGGTGTGCGATGCAAGAAGTCAGAACGATTTTATTATCAAAGAGCGTTTTTGAAGATAACGACCGCGAGGCTGACGTGCTGCGTGAACGCCTGCGTGAGAAGGGTGTGTGTCTTGTCAACGTGATGTCCTCACCCGGCAGCGGGAAGACGACGCTCCTCGTATCACTGATTCGTCGGCTTAGTGAGAGGTACCGCGTCGGTGTGATGGAGGCGGATATCGACTCGGATGTGGACGCCGTGACCGTGGCGCGTGAGACGGGCTGCCGCTCCGTCCAACTTCACACGGACGGGATGTGCCATCTCGACGCGGGGATGACCGAACAGGGGCTTCGGGAACTCGGCGACGGACTCGATATTATTTTCCTGGAGAACGTCGGCAATCTTGTTTGTCCCGCGGAATATGATACCGGCGCGAACTTTAATGTTGTTATCTTGTCCGTCCCCGAGGGTACGGATAAACCGCTGAAATACCCGCTCGTGTTCGAGAACAGCGATCTGGTCATCGTCAGCAAGATCGACGCACTGCCGTATTTTGATTTTGATATCGAAGAATGTAAAAGCTACGTCGGTAAACGGAACGGCGCGGTCGAGGTGATCCCCGTCTCCGCTAAGACCGGCGAGAATATGGAAGCACTTGAAAACTGGTTTATCAATAAGTTGAATTGAGGGTTGAGTTATGCCGAAACAAAATGAATTCATCATCAGCAAATACCAAAATGAAAAGGATTTTCAGAAGAATTACGCGAAGCTCGGTAAGAAGATCACCGACGTCGTAAAACACAAGCTCGGCGGCGTGACCGCGAATGACCCCGAATACTGGGGACTTCGAGAGATGCTCACCCCCGAGATGGTCGACATGCTCAATAAGATGAAGGTGCGCAAGCACTATACGCTGGATGACCTCATCAAGCTCCATAAGGGCGTTGATCCCAAGCATGTGGAGGAGGTCTACGAGCAGATGTCGGTCATCGGAATCATCGAGTACGACTACGGCGACAATTATACCCATAACCTCAAGGATGATCACCCGATCCCGAACGCCCCGAAGATCAAGCGCTATAAGCTGTCGTTCTTCGTTCCCGGCAGCGCGGAGCTGTTCAACTCCTCCGTCGATAGGATCGAGAAGAATCCGGCAGTCACCTCGTTCTTTGAGCGGATGACCTTCATCCCGCTCGCGGGTATCACCCAGATGGTCGCGCCCGGCGGCATGGGTATCGGCATGCATGTTATCCCGGTCGAGAAAGCGATCGACGCCCAGCAGGAGGCGATCACGCTCGAGCGTATCTCTTACTGGCTCGACAAATACGAGGGACATATCGCCGCGGGTATCTGCTCCTGCCGCGCCTCCCGCGCCGTGCTCGGCGACGGCTGTACCGACGACGTGAACGACTGGTGCGTCCAGCTCGGCGACATGGCGGATTATGCGGTCGAGACCAACCGCGCGCATTATATTACTAAGGAACGCGCGCTGGAGATCTTTGAGCTTGCCGAGAAAAACGGTTATGTCCATCAGATCACCAACATCGACGGTGAGAACAAGATCTTCGATATCTGTAACTGCAACGTGCGTATCTGTAACGCTCTGCGTACCAGTATGCTGTTCAATACGCCCTACCTCTCGCGCAGCGCCTATACCTCAAAGGTCGACAGGAACAAGTGCGTAGCCTGCGGAAAGTGCGTTGAGATCTGTCCCGCCGGCGCGGTCAAGCTCGGACAGAAGCTGTGCAAAAAGGACGGCTCCGAGGTGAAGTACCGCCACTCTATCCTGCCCGACAAGGTTCGTTGGGGCGAATACGCGTGGGATGAGAATTACCGCGATACACAGGTTGCCTCCAATACTTTTGACAAGGGCAGCTCGCCGTGTAAGGCTGCGTGTCCCGCTCATGTGCCGATCCAGGCATATCTCGCTCTCGCAAAAGAGGGTAAGTACCGCGAGGCGCTCGCAATGATCAAGACAGAGAACCCCTTCCCGTCTGTCTGCGGCAGAGTCTGCAATAAGCGCTGTGAGGACGCCTGCACCAGAGGCACGATCGACGCGCCCGTTTCCATCGACGCGGTCAAGAAGTTCGTTGCCGATCTTGAGCTTGCCGACAAGGATCGCTTCGTCCCCGAAAAGCTCGTGCAGTCCGTCTACGGCAAGTGGGATGAGAAGATCGCTATCATCGGCGGCGGTCCCGCCGGTCTGAGCGCGGCGTATTATCTTGCTGAGATGGGTTATACCCCGACGGTGTTTGAGAAGAACGCCGTCCCGGGCGGTATGCTCACCTACGGTATCCCCGGCTATAAGCTGGAGAAGGATGTTATCGAAGCTGAGATCGACGTGCTCCGTAAGCTCGGCGTAGTAATAAAGTGCGGCGTGAACGTCGGTGAGGATATCACCATCGATCAGCTCCGCAAAGAGGGCTACAAGGCGTTCTATATCGCCATCGGCTGCCAGGGCGGCAAGCGCCCCGGCGTGAAGAATGATACCGCCGAGGGTACGGATATCGCCGTTTCGTATCTCAGAGACAGCTATGAGCACCGCGCAAGCTTTACCGGCGACGTTGTGGTCGTCGGCGGCGGTAACGTAGCGGTAGACTGCGCGAGAAACTCCCATCGTTTAGGTGCTGCAAGCGTGAAGATGTTCGCGCTCGAATCGCGCGATATCATGCCCGCGTCGAAAGAGGAGATCGCCGAGACCCTCGAGGAAGATATCGCTATCGAGAACGGCTGGGGTCCGAAGGAGATCCTCACCGACGAAAGCGGCAAGGTTACCGGCATCATCTTCAAGCGCTGTACCTCCGTCTATAACGCCGAGGGTAAATTTGCTCCCGTATACGACGAGAACGACACCGTACAGGTGAAAGCTGACAAGATCGTGTTTGCGATCGGTCAGAGCATTGAGTGGGGTAAGATGCTCGATGGTACCAAGGTAGAGTTCTGGCACGGCAATTACCCTGTCGCGGATAAATTCACCTACCAGACCGCTGAGGAGGATATCTTCGTCGGAGGCGACGTCTACACCGGACCGAAATTCGTGATCGACGCGATCGCTGCGGGTCACGAGGCGGCTGAGAGCCTGCATCGCTTTGTCCGTCCGAAGGCGCATATGACCATCGGCAGGAACAAGCGCGCCTATACGCCGCTTGACGTCAACGACATCTCCGTGCCTGATTACGATCATGCCGGTCGTCAGGAGGCGGGAATGGACAACAGCGAGGATCATCGTATCTCCTTCAAGGACCTGCACAAGACGCTGACTGCCGAGCAGGTTAAGATCGAGACCTCCCGCTGCCTGTCCTGCGGCGCTTCCTACGTTGATCCCAACAAGTGTATCGGCTGCGGCCTGTGTACCACCAAGTGTCAGTTCGACGCGATCCACCTGATCCGTGACAATCCGAAGTGCTCCGATATGCGCGTAGCCGAGGATAAGGTTACGGGGCTGCTGAAATATCAGGCTGCCCGAGTCTGCAAGATTATCGCGAACTCCGGCTCCGAGGATGCGAAGATCATGCGCGAGAAACGCAGGGCGTGGAAAAAGGCGCAGAAGGAATCTAAATAATGCATGAACTCGGTATCATAGTCAAGGTGCTCGATGAGGTCGATGAGGTCGCCGCGGAGTATAAGGCGCAGAAGATCCTCAAGGTCACCATGGAGGTGGGCGAGGTCAGCACCATCGTGCCCGATCTGTTCACCGACGCCTTTGACTGGGCGAAGAAAAAGACTCGCTTCGCACAGGATGCAGAGCTCGAGATGATCATCATCGAGGGACGGACGTACTGTGAGAACTGTGGCGAGACCTACAGAACCACTGAGCACGGGAAGAAGTGCCCCTACTGCGGCAGTCACGAGACCTATCTTCTCACGGGCGATCAGGTGATCATCAAGGATATTGCGGCGGTCTTTGATGATGAAGGACAACCCTCAATAAATGAATAAAAACTAAAAGCCTCCTTTTCGGGAGGCTTTCAGTTATTTGACCAAATCTTTTATACAGTTTTGATAATTGATCGTGACAGTCATTTACGGAAAAAGATTCTTGTGTGTAACGGCTTTTTCTGATAAAATATGATAGAATCAGATGAAAAATATCTGATTCTTTTGAAATTCCCTAAGGGAGTGTGTTTTATGAAAAGATTGATCAGCCTCTTGCTGACGATATTGCTTTTAGCGGCATGTTCCGTATGCGGCGGTATAACGTTCAACGCTGCCGAGCTGGATCTCGTGAAGACCGGCGAGGTTGGCGGCGACAATTTCAATCCCGAAGCCGTGAGCAACAGGCAGAGGATCCTGAATCTCGAGAAGGATCTGCCCGCTCAGTTCGATCTGCGTAACTTTGAAGGCATGAACTATGTTACGCCCGTCAAGCTGCAGAATCCCTACGGTTCATGCTGGGCTTTCGCGATGGCTGCCGCCGCGGAGATATCCTATCTCTACGATAATGACTTAGGTGTTCCCGCAGGAGAGGTGAACGATCAGGCGGACTTCTCCGAGAAGTATATCAGCTGGTATATGCGCCATGCGCCGACTGCCGAGGACGTCCGCGAAGGCTCGATCCCCGCTTCTCAGGTGGGTGAGGGGTACATTATGGATGAGTTCGAGAAGGATAATCCGAACGCGTCCTATAATATTCCGGGTAACCCGCTCTACGGCGTGAACTTCTATGCCTCCGGCTTCGGTCCCGTATATGAAGAAGCCGAGGTGGACGGCGAGCATCCCTATGTATACGCCGGCAAAAACCGCTGGCGTTACTCGACCACCGATGAAGAGAGCGCGGAGCTTGCCGCCAAGCGTAAGGAAGCTGCGCGCATAGAATACAGACAATACATCAAAGATTTGATCGATATGCAAGAGATCACAAGCACGGACGAATATGACGACTGGTTTGAAAGAAACTGGAAAACCGGAAGAAAACTCTATGCCTTCGAACTCAAACGATCCGGCTACAGTGTGCTTGATGACTGGACGCTGCCCCTCAACGCAAAGTACCGTGATCCGGTGATTGAGGCGTACTTCAAGAGCAGTTATGTGCTTCCTTGTCCGTGTACAAAGGATGATGAAGGTAACTATCTGTTCGACCGTGCCGGCGTAGCGGCGATCAAGTCGGAACTGAATAAGGGCAGAGGCGTTTCTATCGGTATCCTTGCCGATCAGAGCCACCCGAACGAGCAGAAGAACGATAAGGGTTATATGAATACCACGACATGGGCTCAGTATTATAACGATGTGATCAAAATGAACCACCTCGTTACCATCGTCGGCTACGACGATAATTACGCGAAGGAGAATTTCACCCGTAAGGTAGACGGTGTGACCGTCGCGGGCAGTACTCCTCCCGAGAACGGCGCCTTCATCGTCAAGAACAGCTGGGGTTCTCTGACCGACGAGGATCGTAAGAATTCTCACAAGAATGAATACGGCGATATCGTCTATGATAACCCCAACGCCGACGCGTGGGGTATCAACGACACCGGCTATTTCTACCTGTCCTATTATGATCACAGTATCCGTACCCCGGTCACTTTCTCGTTCTACGATGATGACGAGACCGAGTACTTTGAGGTAAATTATGATCAGTACGACATGATGCAGGATGTTGATTATAAGGAGATCACCTATACTACCGAAGACGATGTTCGCATGGCGAATATCTTCACTGCCTCGGAGGATGAGTTCCTCTATCAGATCTCCACAATGGTCATCAACCCGATGACGACGGTTCGTTATCAGATCTATAAGGACGTTAAGGATACGCCCGATTCCGGTACGCTGCTCGAGAGCGGTAGTATCAACAAAGAGTACGCCGGTTATCAACGAATCGATTTAAAGACGGATTACTTCCTCGAAAAGGGCACTCGCTATGCCGTTGTGATCATGCAGGAGGTACTGGACGAGAATAATAAAGTCTATATGCCTGTTTCCATGAGCCTTTGTGAAAATGATAAAGCCGGTTCACAAGGCACAAAGATCAAGAGTGTGATCAACGCGGGTGAGAGCTTCGTCAACTACGGCGAGGGCTGGAAGGATCTCTCGACCTTCAAGTTCGATACCGAGAAGATGCTTGCCGATAGCATCGTACAAGGCTGGTCACAGCAGACGATCGATCATTATTATCCCAACGGCTATGAGGATTTCCAGATTGACAACTATCCGATAAAAGCGTTCTTAGTGCCGATGAGAACCGTTACCGATCGCCTGCTCGGCAACACGAATCTGGACGGCTCCGTAGACGTCACCGACGCGACCGCGATCCAGCGTTACGACTGCGGTCTGATGAATCTCTCTCAGCAGGCGCTCGACCTTTCTGACGTCGATACGGACGATGAAGTCAGCATCATCGACGCGACTTGGATCCAGCGCTGGGATTCGGAATTGAAGGCTCCGGAAGAGATTGGTAAGCCCGTATCCCGTCTTGATAAAAAATCATAAACCATGAGTTATTATCCCCTCGGAATGTATTGTTCCGAGGGGTGTTTTATGTACCGTAATCATGATCGGCGGTTTTGTCGACTTATCAAATGTCCGGAGCGTTAAATACCGTGTTTAAAAGATGCAGTTATCTTCCCTGAAAATATCTTATTATTCTCTTGATGTGATTGTGTTTTGTGTGAAGATGTATTATAATTAAAAAGTTAATGAATTTGAAAGAACGGAGTGAGCCGATGTCGACTATGAACGAACTTTTTCAGAGCGGTTACATGACCTCAGCAATCGAGTGGTTCGGTGAACAGATTCCGGGCGGTTTCTTTATCTATCGCGCCGCCTCCGATATGGAGCTGTTGTATGTCAACAGCGCTGTTCATAATATGTACGGTTGCGAGACGGAAGAGGAGTTTCGCGAGCTCACCGGATATACCTTCAAGGGGATGGTACATCCTCAGGATTATGAGAATGTCAACCAGTCCATTGAGGAACAGACCAAGAGTTTGGATTCACCGAACAGAGATCATGTTGAATATCGCATCATCCGAAAGGACGGCAGCATCCGCTGGGTGGATGACTACGGCCATTTCGCCCAGTTCCCCGGATACGGCGATGTGTTCTATGTGTTTATCAGCGATATCACCGAGAAGTATCTGGCTCAGGAGGAGAGCTACCGCAGAGCGGGGGTCTATACCTCTATGCTTGAGCAGATCCGGACTGCCGCCGATTCGAGTCTGACAGCCTATCGCTGTAATCTGACGACCGGACTGATCGAGGAAGCTGCGGGCAGTGACTTATACAATACCGATAAAACGGGTCAAAGCGTGGAGTCTGCCGAAGCTGTCCGCCGTATGAGCCTGCTGGTCGAGGGTGACAGAGAGCGCTATGACGAGTGCTTCCGTATCGAACGGCTGATGGATCGATTCTACAAGGGTGCTCCGCCCGCTACCTTCGTCGCATATTGCCGCCGTCAGTCGGGACGCCAATGCTTCGTCCGCTTTACGCGAGCGGTTGCACATGCGCCGACCAGCGGTGATCTTATCCTCTTCGGTACCGAGGCTGAGTATAACGACGAAAAGGTCTCCGAGGTGCTGAATGAGAAGGTGCTCGTCCAGCAGTACGACATGGTCACCTATATCGTCGATAACAACTACAGCGTCGTCATCGGCGACGCCTCCAAGATAGGGAAGGGTAGTATCTTTCCGAAACATCACAGCGGCGTTTACACGGATTATATCCATGATCAGGTGCTTCCCGCTGCCGCTGTGAGCGTTCATGATATCGCGGAGCTCGAGCATGCGCTCGCTCCGGAGACGATCGCCGAGAACCTCGAATGTAACGAGTCCTATACCATCAACGTGACCTGTGAGATCGACGGGGTGACGTACTATAAGCGCTTTACCTATTATGTAGTCGACAGAGATATGCGCTTTTTCCTGCTCTTGAAATCCGACGTAACAGACGTATTGAAGCAGGAGCGTGAACAGAATGAGATATTGGCGCTTGCCTTGAAGGAGGCGGAGCATGCCAACGTCGCCAAGACCTCCTTCCTCTCCAGCATGAGCCATGAGATCCGTACGCCCATGAACGCGATCATCGGTCTGAACAGTATTGCGCTCAAGGATACCTCTTTAAGCGACCAGACCCGAAGCTATCTGTTAAAGATCGGTGAGAGCGCAGGTCATCTTTTGAACCTGATCAACGATATTCTCGATATGAGCCGTATTGAATCGGGACGCATGACCCTTCATAAGGAAGAATTCAGCATGACGGATATGCTGGAGCAGATCAACACCATGATCCAGTCTCAGTGTAACGACAAGGGACTGAACTACGAATGTCATATCAACGAAGAGATCGACGATTGGTACTTCGGCGACGATACGAAGCTCAAGCAGGTCATTATCAATATTTTGAGTAATGCGATCAAGTTTACCGACGCCCCGGGATCGGTGACCTTTACTGTAGAGAAGGTAGCGAGTTACGATCGTCAGACGACCCTTCGTTTCATCGTCAAAGATACGGGTATCGGTATGGACGAAGAATTCCTGCCGCGTATCTTCGATGCCTTTACGCAGGAGGACGCCAGCCGAAGGAACAAGTACGGCAGTACGGGACTGGGTATGGCGATCACCAAGAGTATCGTCGAGATGATGAATGGTACGATCGATGTTAAGTCGAAGAAGGGAGAGGGTTCAACCTTTATCGTTTCCGTTACGCTGAAGAACTGTGATAACGGTAAACGTGATGTCAAGGCGTTCGACTTCTCCGCCGTCAAGGCGCTGGTCGTAGACGATGACGAGGTCGCCTTGGAGCATGCGGGCATCGTGCTCGAGGATATCGGCGTATCGGCTGACACATCCTCTTCGGGAGATGACGCGCTGCTTGCGATCGAGATCCGTCACGCTAAGCAGGATCCCTATAATCTCGTATTGGTCGATTGGAAGATGCCCGAGCGCAGCGGTGTGGACGTCACCCGTGAGATACGCCGACGCTACAGGAATGAAACGCGTATCATCGCGTTGACCGCCTATGATACCGAGGATATCATGCAGGAGGCGATCGCGGCAGGTGTTGACAGCTTTATCTCGAAGTCTGAGTTTTCCGCTGTGATTCGCCGTGAGATCGAACGCGTGATGCAGAGGCCCGTGAAGGAAGCCCGTCACGAGATCTCTCTGGAGGGCAGAAAGATCCTTCTTGCTGAGGATATGCCGATCAACGCTGAGATCATCAAGCAGCTCCTGTCTATCAAGGGCATGGAGACCGATCATGCTGAGAACGGCGAGCGGGCGCTTGCACTGTTCAAAGACAACGAGCCGGGTACCTATGACGCGATTCTGATGGATGTTCGTATGCCGGTGATGGACGGTCTTGAAACCTCCGGTGCGATCCGTTCGCTGCCGAGAGCCGATGCGAAGACCATTCCGATCATCGCCTTGACTGCGAACGCCTTTGACGAGGATGTTCAGCGTTCCCTGCAGGCGGGCATGAACGCTCATCTGTCCAAGCCCGTTGAGCCCGATCAGCTGTTCAATACGTTGGAAGAGCTGATCGCAGCCGATAATTGATTCAATTGCAGTTTTTCGGATGGACGATCCGTCCGTATCTGTCTGTTTTACATGGAGTAAACTATGATTCGAATACAGCATCAAAAGGACAGTAATTCACTGTCCCCGTATCTTTCCCCGCTTGCGGTTTGGGCGCTGGCTTTCGGCAGCGCCGTTGGCTGGGGCGCTTTTGTCATGCCCGGTACGACCTTCCTGCCAATCGCGGGACCGTGGGGCTCGGTGATCGGACTATTGATCGGCGCTGCGATCATGCTGATCATCGGTCTTAGCTACCGTTTCCTGATGGTTCGGTATCCCGACGAGGGCGGCTCTTATACCTATGCGTCAAAGGTGCTCGGAAGCGACCACGGCTTCTTGTGCGCCTGGATGCTGATGCTGACCTATGCGGCGATCATCTGGGCGAACGGTACGGCGCTTTCGCTGATCGTGCGCTATCTGTTCGGACATATCTTCTGCTTCGGCTTTTCATACCGTATCTTCGGATATACCGTTTATTTCGGTGAAGTATTGCTCTCGGTAGCGATCATCGCCTTCGGAAGTCTGATCTGTGTTGTCGGAAAACGTTTTGCGGCTACAGTTCAGATCATAGCCGCCGTGTTGCTGTTCGGCGGTATAACGACATGTTTTGTCGCAGTAGCGGCACATCGCGGCGGATTAATGGATATCGTTCCCGCTTTTTCAATAGGCGGTGATCCTGTATCTCAGATCATGACGATCGTGATACTCGCTCCATGGGCGTTTATCGGCTTTGAATCGATCTCCCATTCCTCGAGAGAATTTCGCTTTAAGCCTAAGAGAGCATTACCAATCCTTGCAGTTGCTCTGTTAACGGGAGCGCTGGCATACGCTATGCTGACGCTGTGTGCAGCGATGTCGGTACCGGACGGTTTTCGCAGCTGGACCGAGTATATCGGTTCTCTGTCGCATTTTGAAGGTATCCGTGGATTGCCAACCTTCCATGCCGCACAGGAGGCGATGGGGAATACCGGCTTGGTGACCCTTGGTATCGCCGCTTTCTGCGGTATCCTCACAGGCTTGATCGGCAATATGATCGCGCTGAGCCGTCTGATCTATCGCATGTCTATGGATAAGATGCTTCCTAGCCGGCTGGGTAAGCTCAGTTCTCGCGGTATTCCCGCCGTAGCTGTCTGGGCTGTCGCAATGATATCCGTTGTGATTCCGCTGCTGGGCAGAACCGCTATCGGCTGGATCGTCGACGTTACCACCATCGGCGCGACTGTCGTTTACGCTTATGTCTCAATCTGCGCCTTCGTTGTCGGTATCAGGGAGAAGAAGCGCTCCGCCACGGTTTACGGTGCGGCAGGTGCCGTGATCGCTCTGGTTTTTGCTGTTTTCTATCTCTTACCGACTATTCAATCTAAAAGCGCACTTGCCGCAGAGTCATATATGATCCTGATCCTGTGGAGCGTGATCGGCATGATCGTGTTCCGTTTCCTGATGAAGAGGGATAAGTCTCGTCGCATCGGCAAGAGCACTGTCGTCTGGATCATCCTCTTCTGCTTGATCCTGCTTGTTGCTGTTTCGTGGGTGAATCGTACGACGATGGATAAAGCGGCAAATGTGACGGACGAGGCGCGCATCACGCATACCGAGCTTGCAGAGAGAGCGGGGCTCGACGCGGATAACGACATCGTGAGAGAAACGAACCGCTATCTCGCGGATTTGTTTACCGATTTTGCCGGTTCCGTCAGACTGAATATCTTTGTGTTTGCCGGCTTACTGCTCGGTTCTCTCGCGTTGATCCTGAGCATCTTTTCGATCATCAATAAACGCGAGCAGCAGATCGAAGCCGAACGATTGCTCGCTGAAGAGAACAGTAGAGCGAAGAGCACTTTCCTCTCCAATATGAGCCACGATATCCGTACGCCCATGAACGCCATCACCGGTTACACGGCGCTTGCGCTGAAGGAGGATGACATCCCCGATACCGTTCGCAATTACCTTGGAAAGATCGATACTTCGGGTAAACAGCTTCTTTCTTTGATCAACGATATCCTCGATATGAGCCGTATCGAAAGCGGAAAGATGGAGCTTGATCCCGCGCCCTCCGATCTGGTGGAGGTTTTCGATGAGACGTGTCATATCTTCGATATCCAGATGGAGTCTAAGCCCCTGGATTATATCGTAGATCACAGCGGCGTCACACATCGTTATGTTGTTTGCGATAAGAATCGCCTGAATCGTATCCTGCTCAACTTGATCTCAAACGCCTACAAGTTTACGCCCGCCGGCGGCAGGGTCAGCGTCAAGCTCTCCGAACGTAAATCGACCGCTGATGAGGCTGCATACGAGCTGAGCGTCAGCGATACCGGTATCGGCATGAGTCCCGAATTTGCGGAGCATATCTTCGAGGCTTTTGAACGTGAACGCAGCCGAACGGTCGATTCGATCCAGGGCACGGGTCTCGGTATGGCGATCACGAAGAAGCTTGTTGAATTGATGGACGGCAGGATCGTTGTCCGGACCGCGCAGGATCAGGGTACGACCTTCACGATCAGCCTGAGGTTCCCGCTTTCCCGCGAGGAGGATGTTCATGTACTCGCTGCTTCTTCGACAGAGGAACAGATCGATTTCAGTAACTTCCGCATCCTGCTTACGGAGGATAATCCGATCAACAGTGAGATCGCGACGATGATCCTTACGCAGGAGGGCTTTATGGTTGAGACCGCCGAGAACGGAAAGCTCGCCGTCGAAATGATTGAGAAAGCCGATGTCGGCTATTTTGACGCGGTATTGATGGATATTCAGATGCCCATGATGAACGGCTACGATGCGACCCGGGCGATCCGCGCGATGGAAGGCGAACGCTCCCGCATCCCCGTCATCGCAATCACGGCAAATACCTTTGAGGACGACAGGCGTGAGGCACAGGAGGCAGGAATGAACGCGCATATTTCGAAGCCCTTTAATCCTGTCGAACTGATCGCAACGCTCAATGATTGTATCAAAGGAAATGACATGAAATAATCACTATAATGCTAAGATAAGACCTGATGTGTCAGATAAGGAGATAATAATGTTAACGATCGATAAACTGAAAGATTTCGGCGCAAATACCGAGGAGGGACTCGGGCGCTGCTACGGTAATGAGATGCTGTATCTTCGACTGGTCAATATGATCCCCGCGGAGGCTAATTTCTCAGTATTGGAGAATGCGATTGCTCAGGGTGATCTCGATAAGGCGTTTGAAGCAGCCCACGCGCTTAAGGGTGTTCTCGGAAACCTGTCCCTTACCCCGATGTATGAGAAGTGCTCCGAGATCACGGAGCTGTTGCGCGCTCGTACCGATACGGATTATACGCCGCTCCTGTCTGATCTGCTGAGCAAAAGGGACGCACTGAGCTCCCTGTGTGCCGACTGAGCTGTGGCTTCAAATGTGTTGACAATTATCAAGTCATCAGATAAAATAGTTATGTAAATTTTGTCGGAATACTGCATTTTTGCGGTCTCCGACTGTGATCCATTACGATAACGGTGAGGTTATTATGAGTAAAGTGACAACGATCGAATACCCTGATTTGACTATGTTCCAGATGGTTGAGCGTGCCGCCCGACTCACGCCTAATGAATACGCTGTCGAGTTCTTTGGCAGAAAGATGAAGTTCCCGACCTTTGTTAAGCGTATCGAGCGTTGTGCCCGTGCCTTTGTTGCTATGGGTATCAAGAAAGGTGACGCGGTAACGCTGTGTATGCCGAACCTGCCTCAGACGCTGGAGTGCTTCTATGCGATCAACCGGATCGGCGCGATCGCCAACATGGTGCATCCGCTTTCGGCACAGAATGAGATCACGTACTACCTCAATATCAGTGAGAGTAAGGCGATCGTGACGGTGGATATGTTCTTTGAGAATGTCAGCAAGGCGATCGGGAACGCCGACCATCCCGTCAAGGCGATCGTATGCCGTATGCAGGATGAGCTTCCTCCGCCGCTCGACATGGCTTATGTGTTGAAAAAGGGCAAGGAGTATCTGAAATATCCCAACACCGAGAACAGTATCCTGTATAAGAAGTTTATAAAGGGCGCTAAGACGGTCAAGAAACTGCCCGAGATCATCTATGAGAAGGATGCAACTGCCGCGATCCTCTACAGCGGCGGCACCTCGGGTACGCCGAAGGGTATCTGTTTAACTAACCTGAATTTCAACGCCTGCGCGATGCAGTCGCGTGTGGCGATCGATATTGAGTACATGAGAGGGTTGCGTGTGCTCAGCTGTATGCCGATGTTCCACGGCTTTGGTCTGGGTATCAATATCCATACCGTTCTGATCAACAGCGCCTGCTGTATGCTGATGCCGAGCTTTGATAAGAACAGCTACGCGAATGCGCTGATCAAGAAGAAGCCGAACTTCATCGCGGGTGTGCCGACGATCTTTGAAGCACTTCTGCATCTTCCTCAGCTTGAGGGTAAGGATCTGTCATACCTGAAGGGCATGTTCTGCGGCGGTGATTCGCTCTCCGTCGAGCTCAAGCGCAGTATCGATACTTTCCTCAAGGAGCATAACGCCTCTATCCAGGTGCGTGAGGGCTACGGCCTGACCGAGTGCGTTACTGCCTCGTGTCTTACCCCGAAGGACGAGTACCGTGAGAACAGCATCGGACTCCCGTATCCCGATACCTATTACCAGATTGTCCGTCCCGGTACGGATGACGTTCTTCCCTTCGGCGAGGAGGGTGAGATCATCCTGCGCGGTCCGTCGCTGATGACCGGTTACCTCAAGAATCCCGAGGAGACCGCTTCGACCCTCCGCAAACTTGCCGACGGCAATATCTGGCTTTATACCGGCGATCTCGGTTACATGGACGAGGACGGCTATGTCTACTTCAAACAGCGCATCAAACGCATGATCATCACCAACGGTTATAATGTCTATCCCGGTCCGATCGAGAATCTGATCGACGGTATCGATGAGGTGGCTTACAGCTGTGTAATCGGTGTAAAGGATCCCCGCCGTATGCAGCGCGTGCGTGCGTATGTGGTACTGCGCGACGGTATCAAGCCTTCCGACGCGCTTAAAGAGAAGATCATGGCTGAATTGAAGCTTCATATTGCGAAGTACGCGCTGCCGAGGGAGATATTCTTCCGTGACGAACTGCCTAAGACGTTGGTCGGCAAGGTCGCTTACCGCAAGCTCGAGGATGAGGCGAACGCTGAGATCGATGCAGAGGCGGCGAAATGAAGCTGACCTGGTACGGTACGGCGGCAGTCATGCTCGAGTCCGGCGGTACACGGATCGTGTTCGATCCCTTCCTCGGGATGCCGTATGAAGAAGAACCCTTCCGCCGTGAGCGACTCTCGGCGAGCTACCGCACCGCGGGCGCCGTTCTGGTAACGCATGGGCATTTTGATCATATCTATGATATTCCCACTGTCTACCGTGACATTGAGACCCCGATCTATGCTACCGCAACGCCTTGTGAAACGTTAAAGCTTCGAGGCGTGGGGGAGGAGAAGCTCCGCTTGATTCGTCCCGGCGATCATTTGGAGCTCGGCGAATTCCGTATCACCGTCTATCAGGGGCGGCATTGTCGTTTTGACAGCGGCGTGATTCGAAAAACTGTTTTCAAGCGTGACACGCTCCGTCATATAAAGAGGCTTGTTGAACTGCTGCAGTTGAATAAACAATATGCAGAGAACGGAGAGACCCTCTTCTATGAGATAGAAGCCGAGGACAAGCGCGTTCAGCTTATGGGCAGTATGGGAATGGATGACGAGACCGATTATCCTACCGGCGCCGACGCGATGATCCTGCCGTTCCAGGGGACGGGTGATCCCGCCGCTTCGGTTCGACCGATCATCGAAAAGCTCAAGCCCAAGAGTATTTATCTCGATCATTACGATGACGCATTCCCGCCGATGTCATCATTGATCGCAACGGACGATTTTGTCGCCGAAATGCATGATAAGGGCATCGCGACAGTCGCGTTAGAACAGGGAAGCGTCTATTATCTATAAATAATTACCGAAATCAAGGGGATGAAAATATGGCAAAGGTCATTAACGGATACAAAAGGAAGTGGGGCGACCGCTGGGACGGCAGAAGGGTCAAGGTAACGGGCATGCAGACGATCATGTCCAATCTGTGGCCGAAGCGTACCGACTGCGAGGTCTATCTCAACGATACGCTCGATGTGACGGAGCTCGTGAAGTTCGTCAAGATGAAGAACGAGCAGCATCCCGATCTGAAAACCACCTTCTTCCATTGTGTGATCGCTGCTGTCGCGAAGATGGTCAACGAACGTCCGCTGATGAACCGCTTCGTTCAGGGCGGACGTACCTACGAGCGTTATGAGATCAGCGTCGCCTTTACCGCGAAGCTCGCCTTTGACGACCATGCTGAGGAAGCGCTGCTGTTTTTTGTTCCCAAGCCCACCAGTACTGTTGATGACGTCAGTCAGCTGGTTGTCGATCGAGTCAAGAAGGTGCGCAGTCAGGGCAGCAAGGCAGGCGTAGACGATCTGCTCGATAAGGTCGGCGCTCTTCCGCGCCCGCTGATCATGCTGATCAGCAGGATCGTCCGCTGGATGGACTTCTGGGGCAAGAACCCGAAGGCGCTTACCGATGGCGACCCGCATTTCTCTTCGATCTTCCTGTCTAACCTCGGCTCGATCAAGTGTCCTGCTGTTTATCATCATCTCAATAACTACGGCACCAACAGCATGATGATCACCATCGGCACTATCCATGACGAGGAACGCATCATGCCCGACGGCAGTAAGCAGATCCGCACCGTCTGCGATATCGGCGCAACTCTCGATGAGCGAATCGGCGACGGCTTCTACTTTGCCCGTAGCTTGAAGCTCGTGCAGCATATCTGCAATCATCCCGAGCTTCTCGACCGCCCGATCAATGAGCCCAGCGGCTTTGATTATAAATAATATGTATACAATGCTCACCTTTCCGGTGGGCATTTTTTTGTGCGGGGAAACTTTGGAGGAGTTAGGGATGAGGATGCGTTTCCTTATATGGAACCAAATAATACTAATCCTTAATAAAAACCTTTATCATCTATTGCGCTAAATTCCGCATAGCTTTGTTGAGCTCCTTGACAGGCGCCAGCCTGCCTGCGTCACTCGCCTCGCTCTGCGAAATTTATCACTAATATCTGATTAAATCTTTTTATCAAGGATTAGTATATAAATATTCAAAAATTTCATCTGAAAACTATTGACAGTCAAACGAACCTGTGATATAATCTGGTAAACTCAAACAAGGAGGAAACCAAGATGACAGATAATCCCGCCGGTAAGCGTACGGGCAGGATCGCGGAGGTCGCCCCACTGATCAACGCGGCGGACGGACTGACCCTCGGACAGATATGTTCTCTGACTGAGCTCGAACCATCCACTATCCAGAATTGGATCAAACGCGGATTCGTTCCGCACCCTGTCCGCAAGAAGTACCACCGCCGCCATCTGGCGCGTATCCTGCTGATCGCTCAGCTTCGTGAGAGCATGCAGATCGACAGGGTAGGGGAGCTGCTTTGCTTCGTCAACGGCGACGCCGATGATGAGTCTGACGACCTGATCCCCGAGGAGGATCTGTACGATATCTTTCATCATATCGCCCTGGAGCTCGAGCGACGCAAGCCTGCTCCCGATGACGTAGAGGAGCTTGTGAACAGCATCGCACGAGAAGAGCTTCTCGGCTTTGAGGGGAAGGATAAGATCCTCAATGCACTCAATATCATGGCATATACCCATATCGCAAATCTATATAAAAGAAAAGCCGACAGCCTGTTTCAACAGAATTGTCAAGGCTGATCATGTATATTTTACAAGGAGTTTCACATGAATAACGTAAACGTAACCGATGTCAAGCTGACAAACCCTAAGATAAAGAAGCTGATTATTATTCTGGCGATCGTTGCGGTCATCGCGATCATCGCCGTCAACACCATCACCGTCGTCGGCGCCGGTCATACCGGCGTAGTTGTCACGATGGGTAAGGTCAACGAGGGCGTTTTACAGGAAGGTATCCACGCGAAGATCCCCTTTATCCAGAACGTCGTGATGATCGACAACCGTATCCAGAAGCTGGAGGTCACCACTGAGGCGTTCAGTAAGGACCTGCAGAGCGTCGACACCACCCTCGCCATCAACTACCGTGTCGATACCGCCAAGTCCTACAGCATCTACAAGAACATCGGCGCGAACTACGAGGATGTCCTCGTGACCCCCGCTGTCAATGAAGTCCTCAAGGCGATCACCGCAAAGTACACCGCGGAGGAAACCGTCACCAACCGAGCGCTGATCTCTAAGGGCCTTGTCGAGGAGCTGAACAACAAGCTCAACTCCATCGGTCTGTATGTTACCGACGTAAATATCGTCAACTTCGACTTCTCCGAAGCGTTCATTACCGCGATTGAAGAGAAGCAGGTCGCGCAGCAGAAGCTTTTGAAGGCAGAGACCGAGAAGAAGACCGCTATCACCAACGCCGAGGCGGAGGCGGAAGCCGCTAAGATCCGCGCTCAAGGTGAAGCGGAAGCAAACACCACGCTGTCTAAGTCCCTGACCGATCAGGTTATCGAGAACAAGAAGATCGAGAAGTGGAACGGCGAGATGCCTAAGGTCACCGGCGGCAGCGGTACCATCATCGACCTGGGCAGCGTAAGCGACAGCAACTGATCGATCAGAGAGACAATCATACCAACGACTCATTCAGAAAACAATGGAAAACAATAACAAGGATTTCATGAAAAACCGTCCTGTCGCCGCTCAGGCGAACCAGTATCAGGACGTATACGGCTCTCAGAGCAAAAGCACCTTCACGACGATCAGCGCTGCTTTGACAGTCATCGTATTTATCCTGACGCTGATCTCGTGGATCGTCGGTAATCCGCTCCTGGAGGCAATCTTCACGCCGCTGTTTCTCGTGCTGGTGATCTCCTTCTTCGTCGCACGCCGCGCGGATAAACAAAACGCGCCTGTACAGCCGCAGGATAACCCCGAATCGATCTTCAAGGATCATGATTTATAAAAGAGTACAAAATGCTTACACCGGCTTTAAACGGTGAATACGAACATTCACGGAGGTGAAGTATGAGCAGTATGACAATATTTTGGCTGGTGCTGGCAATTGTGATGGCGGTGCTTGAAGCGGCTACCGTCCAGCTGGTTTCGATCTGGTTCTGTGTCGGCGCTGTCGGAGCATGTATCTCGTCGCTGATGACCGACAGTATCGTGATCCAGGCAGGCGTGTTTATCGTGGTATCGGGACTTGCCTTGATCGCTACCAGGCCGCTGGTCAAGAAGATGAAGAACCGCGGTTCTCAACCAACCAACGCCGACCGCTACGTTGGCAAGTCCGCCATCGTCATCCAAGCAATCGATAACGAGAAGGCGGAAGGCATGGTCAGGGTGGATAACCAGAAGTGGACGGCACGTTCCGCGACCGGTATGCCGATCCCCGAAGGGGAGAAGGTCACCGTAACCGCTATCGAGGGCGTCAAGCTGATTGTGGAACCGGTTAAAACACAGTAAACGATAGTTTTTGATTTATCGTAAGAATGTACAATCATTGATTATTATGAAAGGAATTAATCATGGCAGGCTATATTATTATTGCAGTCATCGTACTGCTCATTATCATCGTTGTTATCCGCAACATCAAGATCGTTCCGCAGGCTCACGCCTTTGTTATTGAGCGACTGGGCGCGTATTATCAGACATGGGGAACCGGTTTGCATCTCAAGATCCCCTTCATCGACCGTATTGCCAAAAAGGTCTCGCTGAAGGAACAGGTCGTCGACTTCCCGCCCCAGCCCGTTATCACCCGCGATAACGTCACGATGCAGATCGACACCGTCGTCTATTTCGAGATCACCGATCCCAAGCTCTATACCTACGGCGTAGAGCAGCCGCTCGCGGCGATCGAGAACCTGACCGCTACCACTCTGCGTAACATCATCGGCGATCTGGAGCTCGACTCCACCCTGACTTCCCGTGATACCATCAATGACAAGATCCGTATCATCCTCGATGAAGCGACTGACGCATGGGGCATCCGCGTGATTCGTGTCGAGCTGAAGAACATTCTGCCTCCTCGTGAGATCCAGGACGCGATGGAGAAGCAGATGAAGGCGGAGCGTGAGCGCCGCGCCCGCATCCTCGACGCAGAAGGTGAGAAGCGTTCCCAGATCCTTGTCGCAGAAGGCCTGAAAGAATCCGCGATCCTCAAGGCTGACGCCGTGAAGGAATCTAAGATCCGTGAAGCGGAAGGTGAAGCGCAGGCGATCCTTGAGGTTCAGAAGGCGTATGCCGACGCCCTGCGTATGCTCAGTGAGGCGAACCCCTCCGAGAAGGTCATTCAGCTCAAGTCTCTGGAAGCCCTCCAGAAAGTCGCCGACGGCAAGTCCACCAAGCTGATCATCCCCTCCGATATGCAGAATATCGCGGGTCTTGCCACCTCCGTCAAGGAAATGGTCACCGACGTAAAAGAATAATCCGATAACAGAACGAGGAGCAGTCCGCGAGGGCTGCTCCTTTTATGCTTCTGCGTTTCTGCTCTGTTCATCTATATGATGATCTGCTTCACTTGCAACATTCATCACCGCCATCACAGCGACTCCGGCAAACCCGCCGATGAACAATCCGATCAGGAACCCGATCATGCTTTCACCTCTTTATGAATTATTGTATCCTTTACAATTATAACCGTGAAAACTATTTATTACTATTATTCCAATTCTTAATTATAAATATGCGCTCATGTTGTAAAATACTATATATAGCGCCGCTTTTATTCCGCAGCGCAAAATAAGGTTAAAACATTGTAACTGTAAATATTAGTTTTGTTACTTGAAAACCACAAGATATTGTGCTAATATCTTAATTGCGATCAAGATAAAGTGTGTTTTAACCGCATAATTGCTTACAAAATAAGAATTTTAGGAAATGAGGAGATTGACATGACCGTAACAGTAACAGGCGGAAGCCTTTCTAAAAATGAGATCAACGCATATGTAGCTCAGCTCAAGCAGCAGAATCCCGATAAAATTTTCAAGACCATTGACTTCACCGTTGACGGCGAGTATGTCGATATGAGCTATACTTATGATAACGTTCCTTTCGAGCGTATCCGCCGCATCACCGGCTACCTCGTCGGTACCATTGACCGCTTCAACGACGCTAAGCGCGCTGAGGTTCGGGACAGAGTCAAGCACACCATCGACTGCGGCTGCTCTCTGGAGGAGATCGCGTAATCGCTTATCCGTAATAGCAATCTCAACCGATTATAACGAGATAGCTTGACATATCCTGTCGGATAGTGTACAATTGAACAACAACCACTTATCAAGAGCGATGGAGGGACAGGCCCTGTGAAGTCCGGCAACCTGCGAAAGTAAGGTGCCAAATCCTGCGGTAGTACCGAAAGATGAGTCAATGCTCCATGCGGTCTGCCGTGTGGAGCTTTTTATATGATTGTTTGTTATTCTTATTCCGGATGCTTTTCAATTTATGTTGTAAGAGAGGTATATTATGTCATATTTATTTACATCCGAGTCCGTAACCGAAGGACATCCCGACAAGGTCTGCGACCGTGTGTCGGATTCGATATTAGACGCGATCCTTGCGCAGGATGAGAATGCGCACGTCGCTTGCGAGACTACCGCTACCACAGGCAGGATCAATATCATGGGTGAAGTCAGCACCACTGCCAAAGTTGATTATGAGGCAGTAGCCCGCAAGGCGGTCTGTGAAATCGGCTATGATTGCGAGCGCGCAACCTTCGACGGCAACACTTGCGAAGTCAACGTATTTCTCGATACCCAGAGCCCCGATATCGCTATGGGCGTGAACGAGAGCTTCGAACTCAAGGATGGGGAAGAGGTTGAAGCGAATCAGCTCGGTGCGGGCGATCAGGGCATGATGTTCGGCTATGCCTGCGACGAGACCCCCGAGCTCATGCCGCTGGCGATCTCTCTGGCGCAGAAGATGGCTTTGCGTCTGACTCAGGTGCGTAAAGACGGCACGCTGCCGTATCTTCGTCCCGACGGCAAGACTCAGGTCACGATCGAGTATGACGGCGACGTTGTGAAGCGCGTCCATACTGTGGTCGTATCGACTCAGCACGACGACGATATCAGCCTCGATAAGATTCGTGAGGATATTATCGCCGATGTCATCCGTCCCGTGATCCCCGAAGCACTCATCGATGATGAGACAAAGATCTTCGTCAACCCGACCGGTCGTTTCGTTATCGGCGGTCCTCAGGGCGACTCCGGTCTGACCGGCAGGAAGATCATCGTCGATACCTACGGCGGTTATGCGCGCCACGGCGGCGGCGCTTTCTCCGGTAAAGATCCGACGAAGGTCGACCGCTCCGCCGCGTATTATGCCCGCTATATCGCGAAGAATATCGTTGCCGCAGGCCTTGCAAAGAAAGCGGAAGTACAGCTCGCTTACGCGATCGGCGTCGCGAAGCCTGTTTCTATCATGGTAGAGACCTTCGGAACCTCCGAGTATACCAACGAGCAGCTCGCTGCCGCAGTCTGCCGCGTCTTTGACGCCCGTCCTGCGTCGATTATTCGTGAGCTTGACCTGCTCCATACCCGCTACGCTCCTCTTTCTGCCTACGGTCACATGGGTCGCGAGGAGCTCGGCGTTCGTTGGGAGAGTATCGACAAGACCCTCGCTCTTAAAGCGGCGTTACAGTAATTGAAGCTATAGTAGAAGCCCTGCCGGTCGGCAGGGCTTTTTTACATCATAGGAAGGGAGTATTATATGATCGTGAATTCACCGATGTGGTTCCGGATGATCCTTATCCTTTGGAGGATATTCTTATGTACATGCGCCGGCGGGCGGGATCGGGCGGTTTTTCGTATACAATTAATATATAGTGATTTTCGGCGTAATGATTTTACGCTTTGAGCGCAGCGCCCGCGGCAGTCATAATATGCTGAGAAAGATGCCGAAATCCGTCATCCGACCCGAATGTGAAGATAACAGCATTTTAACCTTCTTTGAACCGACTCTCGCCGGCGGCGGCTCGGTTGCATACAACATTTTGTGTTTTTGACCGAACAGAGCCCCCATTACTTGGTTAGGTTACACAAAAGTTCTATAAAGAATTAAATTCTTGTAATAATTTATTGACTATTTGACGGCGATTTGATATAATGCTATTGATAATAATTGGATGATAAGGCGAAGTATGCCCTTTTAGACTGAAAACGGCATGTGCTTTCATCGCTTTTTATGGAAACAGCACAATATTCACCGTTGATTCTGTTCATCGTGCATAGTTTTCCCGGTTTCAAATATTATTTTTGAAAAACATGAAAATTCGCGTTCATCCCTCTGTTTTCATACGGTAATAGGTCAGTGATCCCGGCATCAATTCTGTATTCTTTACAGATTTATATAGATAGCAAAAAATAAAATCTCATAAGGGAGGAAACTTTATGAAACAAAACTTTGTACGAATGAAAACTCGTGCCAAGTCTGTCAGTCTGCGCACCTTAGCGCTCGTGATGGGTGTTGTCATGCTGCTCAGCGCGATCGGCGTCGGCTCTACCCTGTCGGCGTATGCCGTATCGGCTGACGAGAGCACCCGGTCCGGCGCGTTATCGGCTGCTGCTGTTGTAGGCGGCGATATCGCTGATCAGATTGCTCAGTTCAAGGCACCCGTAATTGCTGAAGCCAACGCAGCCCTGCGCGGCGATAAGGCGGATCTGGCTGATACCGCTGCTTCTGCCGATTTAGCTTCCGTCGGGTACTCCGATGTCGGTTATGTAAAAGGCGATTGGGATAATTGGGCTACGACTGATGATGAGAAGGGTCATAAAATGACTACCGGTTATACCGTTGAATTAAAGGCGGATACTACATACGAATTTTGTTTTGTAGCTGATAATGGAGACGTATTCAAGAAAGATGCTACGATCACCGGCTCTGTAACAAAATATGACTTCCCGAAAGACGCGACAAAGAACGCGAAGCTCCGTACTACTGTTGCCGGTGATTATACCTTTAAGTTCAACAGCTGGGACGGCGGTGGTACTTCCATGAGAGTCGATATCACCTTCCCCGAGGATACGACGCCCGATACTTGGACGGTCGTCGGCAATAACACCTCTTTATTCGGCACTGCTTGGGCTCCAACCGCTACGGCGAATGATATGACCTTGAGCGGCAACACATGGACTTGGACAAAGAATAATGTTGAGCTCTCTGCCGGTACGATCGAGTATAAGGTCGCGAAGAACCATGCTTGGGATACCACAGTTCCCGCAAGCGCTAACGCTACACAAACTGTCAGCGACGCGGGCACCTATAACGTGACCGTTACCTATAACGGCAGCGGCGATCCCACCATGACCCTCACGTCTGTAACGAAGTCTACTTTGACTGTCGCTAGTGTTAATAACGCAGTAGTTACCGCAACCTATAACGGCACAACCGCAAACGAGGGCGGCACGATCAGCAACATCCTGCAGGGTGCGACCGTTAACGTTTCCGTTACACCGGATTCCGGCTACAAGTGTACCGGTATTACTTGTAGTCCCACTGCGACTACTTCCGGTTCCATGTATTCCTTTACGCTGACGATGCCCGCAAGCAATACTACCGTAACCGCGAATATCACGACTGTAACGCTGAGGAAGGTTTATTTCAGCAACGGCGTTACCGGTTACGGTCAGGTATACGCTTACGCATATAAGAAGAACGGATCCGCTGTCACGGATGAGTATCTGGGCAAATATCCCGGTACCACTATGACCAAGATGGAAAACTCCAATATTTGGTACATCGAAGTACCGGATGATATGGAATACATCAAATTCGTCAGTGGTGAAGGTTACAACACCGACGAGTTGAACATTCCGTGGAATAAAACAAATCCGAAATACTATCCGGGCATGGATCGTGAACATCCTTCTGACGGCGGTGATTGGCAGGAATATTATCCTCGTACCAACGAATATACCGTTTCCGACGGTACTACCATGAGTGCTTCTAATCTGTTCACCGGTATTACCGCTACCATGTACGACTATTATGTAGATGACGAGGTCACCGGCAACTGGTTGACTGGTATTAGTAGTCATGCGACTAACTACGATAACTCAGGAAAAACTTATAATGATCCGTATTATGAGTATTTAAACACCTCGCTCATGAAATACGCGAATGGCACTGATATGCCTAAGTATAACGTGACTTATCCGTTGTATTTCGGTAACCTGAACTATAAGAATAATTCCACTGAAGAAGGGAAATATACTGCTTGGAACGGTGTCGCGAATAACTCGAATTATCTTACTAACAATAAGAACGCGGTCACCGGTCTTTCCGGTATAACGCTTGGAAAAGATAATACCATCCATTATTACAGCGCTGACGATACAACCAATCAGAACGGCGCGCCGATGGCAATGTTCGACGAAGACTTCCTCTCCGGTGAGAACGCTAAGAACAAAACCCTCGCGACGATTCTGCGTACCTCAACCTTCCCGGTAAGACAA
>CAMVDB010000019.1 GCA_947166135.1 uncultured Clostridia bacterium
CTTTATCAACAGTGGTTTTACATTAAATCGGTTGAGATTGCCACGGCATAAATGCTTCGCAATGACTTTCTAAATTCCGGTTGAGATTGCCGCGGCTAAATGCCTCGCAATGACTTTCTAAACGACCGTCTAAAAAAGATATCAGGGCGCAGAAGCGCCCTTCTATCCAAAAGTATAAAAATCAGACGATACGGATGTTCAGAGTATCGGTACCGGAGGTGGGAACGGTCTTGTTGGAGCTGATGATGACGACGGTATCGCCCTTCTCGACGATGCCGGTAGCCAGCGCCTTCTCGATCGCCTGTTCGGTGATCTCATCGGAGGTCTGCTTCTCCTCACCCAGCACCGGACTGACGCCCCAGCTCAGGCAGAGCTTGCGGCAGACCTGCTCGCCGGTGACGACCGCGATGATCGGACAGCGCGGACGGCAACGCGCCATCGCGCGCGCCACGGCGCCGGTCTTGCTCTCGGCGATGATCGCCTTGGCGCCGATGTTCTCGGCGACCTGCTTCGCCGCCTCACAGATATTCTCGCGGAAAGCGGTCATATCCGTCTGAGTCGCGGACGCGCCGCGCAGGAGCATAAGGTTCTCATGCTTCTCAGCCTCGGTACAGATATCGTTGAGCGCCTCGACCGATTCGACGGGGTACATACCCGCCGCGCTCTCGCCGGAGAGCATCACGGCGGAGGTACCGTCGTAGACCGCGTTCGCGACGTCGGAGATCTCGGCACGGGTCGGGCGGATGTTGGTGGTCATGCTGTCGAGCATCTGGGTCGCGGTGATGACGTACTTGCCCGCGAGCACACACTTGCGGATGATCATCTTCTGGATCTCAGGCAGCTTGATGAACGGGATCTCGACGCCCATATCGCCGCGGGCGACCATCACGCCGTTAGACACCTCGATGATGCGGTCAATATCGTCCACGCCGCTCTGGTTTTCGATCTTACTGATAATCTCGACGTCCTCATAGCCAAGGCTGTCGATATAGTCGCGCAGCTTAATCACGTCGTCGGCGGAACGGACGAAGGAGGCGGCGATCACGTTGACGCCCATCTTCAGACCGAACTCGATATCGGCGCGGTCGCGCTGGCTGATATACGGCATATTGATGGTATAGCCGGGGATATTGATGCTCTTGCGGTTAGAGAGCCTGCCGCCGGTGATGATGCGGGTTACGATACAGTCGGCCTCGACCGACTCTACGCGGGCGGAGATCTTGCCGTCGTCGAAGAGGATCACCCTGCCGATCGCGGTATTATCGCGGCGGAAGGTATCGATCAGCTTGGGATACGAGAGGGTAACGCCCTCAATATCGCCGTGGCCCTCGGTGGAATACAGGCGGTATTCCTGACCCGCCTCCAGCTCGATCGCGCCGTCCTCGAAGGTACCGACACGGATCTCGGGACCCTTGGTATCGAGCAGCAGCGCGACGGTCTTGCCGCTCTTGGCGATCGCCTTCTTGACGATATCGAAGCGCTTGGTCATCGCGTCATATTCGCCGTGCGACATGTTGAAACGCGCGACGTTCATACCCGCGTCGATCATCCTGCACAGGATATCGACGTCGTCACAGGCAGGACCCATCGTACACACAATCTTGGTCATTCTCATAATAAAACCCCCGTTCATGTTGACAATAGTTATCTAATATTACTATAATAGCAGTAAAACCAAGGGAAGTAAAGAGGTTTTTCATCTTTTTACGGAT
This sequence comes from uncultured Clostridia bacterium, assembly GCA_947166135.1. Lineage (GTDB taxonomy): Bacteria > Bacillota > Clostridia > Oscillospirales > Acutalibacteraceae > Ruminococcoides. The sequence continues at coordinate 1,713 of CAMVDB010000019.1, forward strand.
TTTTATGCCGTCGCTGGACAACAGCAAAGGCATTTGGTAAAATGGAAACGGTTACACTGATACTTTTACGAATTTATGCGCGGTATGTCGGGTGCGCCGTCCCCTGCAAATACCGCTGATCCGGAGGAAACAAACATGAACGAATCGCTGACCGTAATGACCCTGCCCTATCCCGACGGACATGACAAGACCGTGCGCGTCTATGTGCCCGCGCATGAAGAGGGCGAGAAGCTGCCCGTCGTCTACATGACGGACGGACAAAACCTGTTTGAGGACGACCTGCCGGGGCAGTTCGGCTGCTGGTACACCCGCGAGGCGGTACGCGCGGAGCGCGGGATCAGCGGCAAGGCGGCGATCATCGTAGGCATCCACAACGATGAGGGCGCGGTCGATCGCACGAACGACCTCACGCCCCGCTCCATCGGCGCGGTACGCTTCCCGTCCGATCTCCCGAAGGAGCTTGAAGAGGGCTTCGATCCGAAGGGCGAGATCTTCGACTCCTTCGTCGTCGATATCGTCATGCCATATATAGAAGAGCATTATCCCGTTAAAAAGGGCAGAGAGAACACCGCCTTCTGCGGCAGCTCCTCGGGCGGCTTGCAGGCGTATTTCACCGCACTGAGCCACCCCGACCTCTTCTGTATCTCGGGCGTATTCTCTCCCGCCTTCGTCCTGTATGACAGCACGGATATCATCAGCTGGACGATGAACAGGCTCGCCGATCCCGCCCCCTACCTCTACTTCTACTGCGGCGCGGGCGATCCGCTGGAGCAAGAGATCTTCGAGAGCACCGAACAGGTCTATGATATGCTGTCTGAGCTTTATCCGCCCGAGAAGCTCAGCGAAGTGCTCCTGCCCGAGAATCCCCATAACGAAAAGGCATGGGCGCCGATCTTCACCGACTTTTTGCATACATTTTTGAACAGAGAACTGTGATTGAGCGAGGGTATTCCTGACAAATGTTTTCGTGAAGCGACATCGTAGGGCGGGGGCTTGCTCCCGCCGTAGGGGCGACCATTGGTCGCCCGAGAATGACGGGCGTTATCCAAATCGAAAACGTCGGATCGGAAATACAACGCACCGCCATAGCGGGCGGTCAATGACCGCCCCTACGATGTCGCTCCGCGAACGTCCCTTGCGGGACGCGGGTCGTCTTGGGAGCCGACCCCTACAATTCTACTATGCAGCGTTTATATAATTCCTAATTCCTCATTCCTAACTCCCTGCTCCTCACTCTCACCTCTGACATATAAAAAGCACCGGAACTGTTCAGTCCGGTGCTTTCTTTTGGTAATTCACTAAGATGATGCCGATGGCGGTCAGGATGATGCTGACGATGAACAGCGGCTCGAACAGCTGCCGCTCGCCGAGGATGACAAACGACCAGATCGCGCCGGTGATGGGGATAAGCGCGTTGAACACCAGTATCTGACCCGCCTCGTAGCGCACGAGAAGCGCCGTCCAGAGCGTGAACGCCGCCGCCGAGACAAAGGCGAGGTACAGCGTCAGCCACACAGCCGTACCCGAGAGCGGCATCCGTCCGCCCATCACGAAGGCGGTCAGCAGGATCAGTCCGCCGCCGATCATCAGCTGGTACGCGCTGCTCTCCATGACGATCCCCTTCGACACGCGCTTGCCGACGAAGGAGCCCGCGGTGTTGAGTACCGCCGAGAGCAGTACCAGCCCCTCGCCCGTAAGGCTGAAGCCGCCGAGTCCCTCGGTATTCACGAGCATGATCCCGCACACGCCGATCGGGATACCGATCAGCTTCAATACCGTCAGCCGCTCCCTGAAGAACAGCGGCGCGAGCAGTACCGCGAAGAATGCCGACGCGGCGGTAATGACGGAGGTCTTGGTGGCGGTGGTATGGGCGACGCCGATGTAGTTGAAAATATACATCAGCCCCGTCTGTAATACGCCGTACAGGGCGACGCCGCCGATCTTATCCCTCGAAAGCCGGGGCAGGCGCTTCTGCTTCACCCACGTAAAGGCGAACACCATCAGCCCCGCGAGGAAGAACCGTACCCCCGCGAACATCAGCTTGTCCGCCGTATCGGTCAGCGCCATCGCCGCGTAACCGTACTTGATCGTCGGGTAGGCGGTGCCCCACAGCACGGTACACAGCACCGCGCACGCCATCGCGACCCATTTCTTTTGTAATACACTCTCTTTCATATCCATAAAAGTCGGGCACAGCAGATCGCCGTGCCCGTTATTATTTGATCGTTTATCTGTCTTTCATATCGGTATAGGGAGTCTCCTCACAAACGCTCATATAGGCGGGACGGATGATCTTGTTGACGTTCATCAGCTCCTCCATACGGTGCGCGCTCCAGCCCGCGATACGCGCGACGGCGAAGATCGGGGTATAGAGCTCCTGCGGCAGTCCCAGCATCCTGTAAACAAAGCCGGAGTAGAAGTCGACGTTCGCGGAAACGCCCTTGTACATCTTTCGGTGCTGAGCGATGACCTGAGGCGCGAGGCGCTCGATACGGCTGTACAGCCCGTACTCCGCCATCTCGCCCTTCGCCTCGGCGAGCTTCTCGACCGAGCCCTTAAAGACGCGGGCACGGGGGTCGGAGATCGAGTAGACCGCGTGACCGATACCGTAGATCAGACCCGAACGGTCGTAGGCTTCCTTGTTGAGGATGCGCTCGAGGTACGCGGAGATCTCGTCGTCGTCCGCCCAGTCCTTGACGTTGGCCTTGATCTCATTCATCATGCCCATGACGCGCAGGTTCGCGCCGCCGTGCTTGGGACCCTTCAACGAGCACAGAGCCGCCGCGATCGCGGAGTAGGTATCGGTGCCCGAGGAGGTGACGACGCAGGTGGTGAAGGTGGAGTTGTTACCGCCGCCGTGCTCGGCGTGGAGGATCAGCGCCATATCGAGGACCGCCGCCTCCAGCGCGGTGAACTTCTTGTCCTCACGCAGGGTACGCAGCAGTATCTCAGCCGTCGGCTCACAGCGCTCGGGGTTATGGATGAACAGGCTCTCGCCCAGTGTATAATGCTTATATGCCTGATAGGAATAGACCGTCAGCAGCGGGAACAGCGAGATCAGCTTGAGGCACTGGCGCAGAACGTTCTCCATGCTCAAATTCATGACGTCGTGGTCATAAGACGCAAGGGTCAGCACCGCCTTCGCGAGGGCGGTCATCATATCGCTGCCGGACGCCTTGAGGATGACGTCGCGAACAAAGTGCTTAGGCAGAACGCGGGTATCGGAGAGCAGCTCCATGAAGCCGCTGAGCTCCTCCGCCGTGGGGAGCTTCGAGAACAGCAGCAGGTACACAACCTCCTCAAAGCCGAGGCGGTTGTCACGCAGACAGCCGGCGATGATATCCTCGACGTTGATGCCGCGATAGAAGAGCTTACCGTCGGTAGGTACGGTCTTGCCGTCGACGATCTTGTTCTGGCGGATCTCACTGACGTCGGTGAGTCCCGTCAGTACGCCCTTACCGTTGAGGTCACGCAGTCCGATATTGACGTTATATTTCGTATACAGATCCTTGTCGATATTGCCGCGCTCCAGACATTCCTGCGCGAGCTGACGGATCCTTAAATCGTTATTATTGATGTTTGACATGAGATCACTTCCTTCGATTCGTCGTCGGTGGTATAAATAGATACTTATTTATTATATCGTATTTTTGATCATTAGTCAAATCAAATATATGCAGGTATTATCCCGCCGAGAACCGCTACTTCACACAAACTCCCCTGTCCGTTCATAATTTGTTCATATTTCCACCATTTTAGTCACACAAAGCCCCTTTATACTAAAGCCATAACAGAAAAACAACACCGATTCGGTCATTGCGAGGAGTAACCCACGGTTACGACGCCGCAATCTCAACCGAATATTAAACACAGAAAGGAGCTTCACCATGGCTTTTACTTACATCTTTCAACGCGTCGAGAAGAAATACATACTCACCCGCGAGCAGTACGAATATCTGGTACAGGCGATCGCGCCCTACATGCACGTCGACCGGTACGGCGAGACCGAGATCCGCAACATCTACTTCGACAACAGCGACGACGAGCTGATCGAGACCTCGCTGAGAAAGCCCGCTTATAAAGAAAAGCTGAGGCTCCGCTCCTACGGCACGCCCAAGTCCGACAGCACCGTGTTCTTCGAGATCAAGAAGAAGTACCGCGGCATCGTCTACAAGCGCAGGGTCAGTATGAAGCTGAATGAAGCCTACCGCTACATCAACGGCGGCAGCCTGCCGGAGCACCTCGAGGGCAACATCCCCGCCGAGATCGACTACATGGTACGCCGCTACCGACTCGCTCCGAAGGCGTTCATCAGCTACAAGCGCGTCGCATGGGCAGGCAACACCGACCCCGACCTGAGGATCACCTTCGACCGCGACATCACCTCCCGCTACGACGACACCCGACTCGAGAGTCAGGCGCCGGGACATAAGGTACTCGACCCCGACGCCGTGCTCATGGAGATCAAGATCCCCGGCGCGATGCCCCTGTGGCTGGCGCATGTACTCAGTGAGAAGAACATCTTCCCGCACAGCTTCTCCAAGTTCGGCACCGCTCACGTACAAAGACAGATCCGCATGGCGAGCGGTTTTTAATCGAAAAAACAAACAATCATAACAGGGATACAAGCATCCGAATAATATGAGATTCAAGGAGGAAATATCATGACATTCAACTCTATCTTTACCGGCGACGCGATCACCGTCGTACAGGGACTTATCGTAACAGGCGTTGCCCTCGGACTGGGCATTCTCTCATCACTGGTATACATGTTCAAGAGCTACTGCTCCAAAAACTTCGCCGTGACCCTGGCGCTGCTGCCGCCCATCGTATCCATGCTGATCCTCATGGTCAACGGCAACCTCGGCACCGGCATCGCTGTCGTCGGCGTGTTCTCACTGGTACGCTTCCGCTCACAGCCCGGAAACGCGCGTGAGATCCTCGCGATCATGCTGAGCATGGCGATCGGACTCGCCTGCGGCACCGGCTACGTCACCTTCGCGGTATTCGGCGCGGTCATCGTATGCATCGTATGGCTGATCCTATTCTCCACTCCCTTCGGCAACACCGCCAAGAAGGAGCTGCGCATCGAGATCCCCGAGAACCTCGACTATGAGGGCTTATTCGACGACATCTTCAAGGAATTTACCACCAAGCACGAGGTCATCACCGTCAAGACCGTCCAGATGGGCAGCGTATACGAGCTCAGATACCACATCTCGCTCCGCCGCGACAAAGGCGAGAAGGCGTTCATCGACGCGATCCGCGCCCGCAACGGCAATCTGCCCGTATCCTGCGGCAGAGTCAAGAACGACGACGAGCTGTAATGATCGTCTAATGCTAAACCGACAACAAAGCTATGCGAAATTTCCCGCTGATATCTTATCAAATGTTTTAATCAGAGTTTAGCAGAACTTGCAAAAGGATTTTCAAACCGATCTCCACTACTCCTTGAGAATATATCCGACAGAAGCGGCGCTCCGTCACGGGGCGCCGCTTCTGTTTTTGTCCGTCAAACTATTGTGCTTTACTCCGTTATACCGAAAGCTTGTCTGAATGCAGCTTTTCTTTTATCATTTGTGATCTGACGGTATTGAAAGCTCCCTATAAAGTAAAAGCTCCCTTCCGGATGAAAAGGGAGTGATTGCAAAGCTTGATTTTTTTCGCGTCATCAGAGAAAGATCTTCTTCAGCGTCTTGATATCGCTTACGATGTTTTTCATCTCTTTGCAGCGCGAACACACATGAGGATAATCGTCATAGACGCAATCCTTCGGCTTCAGCTTAACCTTATGTATTTGATTAAGACAAGTTCTGCATGTCCTTTCAAGATCGTTTCTGAGATAGCGGTATTTCAACACGACGCTGTCCTCCGGTCATCACCCTACGGGAAGAATTTGGAATAGTATAGATGCTGATGGACGTTATGCATATATATTTATTATAGCACTTTTTATTCAGCTTGTCAATCATCCGCGCTTGTTCGTCCAATCAACTCTCCGACGCATTTTCTGCCATCTTTCTGACAAATCGGCGCTGCTTCTGCTATTAAATGGGATGCCGAATCGAGCAAAAACCTTTTACGAATACAAGCGAAGAAGCCGATACTTCTGCTTGATATCAAAAACGCCCTTCTGAATCAGAAAGGCGTTTCGGCTTGCGTTTTACAGCGGCGATTCGTCCGGCGCGATGACCTTCTCTCCGCTGTAGGTATAGGTTATATCCTTTATGGTTATCGTTCCGTTATCGTGAAACGTGATATCCGTGTTCTCGTCGAGCGAGGCGCGACCCCGAAAATGCGGGTTTTCCGCCTCGGGGTAATCTTCGATATACGCCCGGTCCTTCATAAATTCGACCGATCCTATCGAAAAGCTTTCCGCGCTGTTGTAAGAAAATACGGCTTTATACAGCCAATTTTCGTTATCATCATCCGCGTATTCGATCACCCTGATATGATGAACGCCGTCCGGCGAGGGGATCTCGGCGATAGTGCGGGGATTTTGAAAGCTGAACACATAAGATATTACATCCAAACTACCGCCGACCGTGAAAATAATAACGATAAGCAATATGGCTATGACTTTCGATTCTTTGTTTTTGATGAAAAAACAAATCGTCATCACCAACACGATGAATGTAACAAGATAGATCACTGTACTCCATGTGCCGGGAATAAGATATGAAGATTCCAAAACACGCGCCATTAAAAATCTGCCGACCGGCAACAGCACAGCAGACAAAATCAACATGACTTTCGGAGTTCTGCCGAGTTGTTTGTCTTTGCAGATCAGCATAGCGGTACAAATGCCGATCAATAACACATTCAGTATGTCAGCCCAAAGGGTCAGGCGCTCAAACAATACCGTATAATCCCTCAGAAAGAGCAACCGGCCCAGATACAACAGAGGAAAAAGCGCCGTTAATACGAACAGCAGGCAGGAGAGAATATTATTCCGTTTTATACTATCACCCCTCCGATCGACCGGATCATCTTCTTTGACGAGCGGCGCGAAGTACAATGCTTTTGATAACCGCCCTGATCTACAACACCTTGCCGGTGCCGGGACAGCCGGTACATATACTCATGCCGGAGCCGCTGCAGATGGGACAGTCCGCCCCGGTACCGCCGCCGTACAGATCAAAAATTATTCAGAGCCGGGATCTCTGCATGGGGATACCGGCTCTGTGAGTCAATAGATTATTTTACCTTCCAGATCTCGGTAGCATACTGGAGGATGGTGCGGTCGGAGCTGAAGGTGCCGCAGTGCGCTACGTTCTTGAGGCACTTGGTACCGAAGGCGATACGATCCTTGTAATCGTTGTTCGCCTGCAGCTTCTTCGCAACATAATCCGGCAGATCATAGAGCAGGAAGTAGTGGTCGGCGTGGTGCCAGTTGGTGCCGTTGATGAGCGCGTTGTGCAGCTCGGCGAAGCTGCCCTCGCCCTGGGCGCCGTTGTCGTTGAAGGTACCGTCGATCAGGGTATCGACAACACGCTTGATCATCGGGTTGGAGTTATACAGCGCTCTCGCGTCGTAGCCCTCCTTCTTGAGACGCTCGATATCCTCGACTCTGCCGCCGAAGATATACTCGTTCTCCTCGCCTGCCTGCTGGGCGATCTCGACGTTCGCGCCGTCGTAGGTGCCCAGAGTCACAGCGCCGTTGAACATGAACTTCATGTTACCGGTACCGGAAGCCTCGGTGCCCGCGGTGGAGGTCTGCTCGGAGATATCCGCCGCTACGACCAGCTTCTCAGCGTAAGAAACGTTGTAGTTGCTGACGAATACGACCTGGAGCTTATCCTTGGTATCGGGATCGTTGTTGACGAGGTTCGCGATCTCGTTGATGTACTTGATGATCGCCTTCGCTCTCTTGTAGCCGGGAGCTGCCTTCGCGCCGAAGATGAAGCAGGTCGGCTGGAAGTCGGGCAGCTGACCGCTCTTGATGCGGAAGTAGATCCACATGATGGAGAAGGCGTTGAGCAGCTGACGCTTATACTCGTGCAGACGCTTGACCTGGATATCGAAGATGAACTTCGGGTTGACCTCGATGTCATCCTTCTTCTTGATGTAGGCGGCGAGCTGCTTCTTCTTCTGATACTTGATCTTGTTAAACTCCTTGACGGACTCGGGGTTGATATGCTCCTCGAGCTTTTCCATCTTGCTCATATCCTTGAGCCAGCCGGAACCGATACGGTCGGTGATGAAGGAAGCGAGCTCGGGGTTGCACAGACCGAGCCAGCGACGCTGGGTGATACCGTTGGTCTTGTTCTGGAAGCGCTCCGGATAGACCCAGTACCACTCCTTGAGGACGTCGTTCTTGAGGATCTCGGTGTGGATCCACGCAACGCCGTTGACGTAGCTGGAAACGTATATCGCAAGACGAGCCATGTGGACCTTGCCGTCCCACATGATGCGCATGGCGTTGATGTTATGCTCCTCGACGCCCTTATACTTGAGGTCGTGCCACTGACGATCGTTGATGCGCTCGATGATGCCGTATACCTCGGGGATGACCATCTTCATCAGACCGTTGTCCCACTTCTCCAGCGCCTCGGACATGACGGTGTGGTTGGTGTAGTTGAAGGTCTTCTGCGCGATATCGAACGCCTGGTCAAAGTCGACGCCCTCGTTACCGAGCAGACGGATCAGCTCGGGGATGGAGATAACGGGATGGGTATCGTTGAGCTGGATGGTAGTCATCTCCGCAAAGTGCGAGAAATCGGTGCCGAACTTCTTCTTATACTTGCGGATGATATCCTGCAGAGAAGCAGAGGAGAAGAAGTACTGCTGCTTCAATCTGAGGATCTTGCCCTCATAGCTGTTGTCGTTGGGATAGAGCACGCGGGAGATGTTCTCGCAGTTGTTCTTATTCTTGACAGCGTCGTCATAGCGGCCTTCGTTGAACGCGAGGAAGTTGAATTCTTCCACGGGCTCAGCCTGCCACATACGCAGGGTGTTGATGTTCTTGGTGCCGTAGCCGATGATCGCCATATCGTAGGGAACGGCGACGACGGTGCTGTCGGCGAAGTTGACGACCTGAGCCTGATCGACGCGGCGGATGCACCACGGATCGGCATACTTGAGCCAGTTATCGGCGACCTCTACCTGGTAGCCGTCCTTGATCAGCTGCTTAAACAGACCGTAGCGATAGAAGATGCCGTAGCCGTCCAGCGGGACTTCCTGAGTCGCGGCGGAGTCGAGGAAGCAGGCAGCCAGTCTGCCCAGACCGCCGTTACCCAGAGCGGCGTCCTCGATATCCTCAAAGCGGTTGATATCGATGCCCTTGCTCTTCAGCAGATCTCTTACCTCGTCGAGAATCCCTAAGCAGTACAGATTGTTAAAGAACATTCTGCCCATCAGGAACTCAGCGGAGAAGTAATAAGCTCTGCGGCTCTCCTCATGCTTTTTCTTGCTCTTGCTCCAGTTGTCGGCGATCTCACCCATGACAGCCTTACCGATGACAAGGTGCAGCTGCTCGGTGGTAAGATCCTTCGGCTTTTTACAATAAGCGGCTTTAGCGATCGCAGTAATCTGATCCATAGTAATCGCCATTGTTTAGTCCTCCAATCGTGAATATGTTTTTGAAAGGTTGTAGAGTCTTTCTGTGATATCCTTGGTGACAGCGTCCTTACGCATCCTCCAAGCCCAGTTACCTCCGAGGGTAGAGGGGATGTTGATCCTCGCCTCGGTGCCCAGACCTAAGATGTCCTGCATCTGGATGATCGCGTAGTTCGCTACACTCTTATAGGCTGCTTCAATGAATTTCCAGTTGACCTCATCGCCGAACTTCATGCCGACGAAATCAGCCATGTACTTGTTGCAGTGCTCCTTCTCCCAGCCTTCTGCCTTCTCATACCAGCCCATGACGGTGTCGTTGTCGTGGGTACCGGTATAGACGACGCAGTTCTCGGTATAGTTATGGGGGAGGAAGTTGTTGGTCTCGTCGTCCGCAAAGGCGAACTCGAGCACCTTCATGCCCGGGTAACCGCTCTCGTCCAGCAGCTCCTGAACACTGTCGAACAGCTCGCCCAGATCCTCGGCGACGATCTCGATATCACCGAGCTTCTCACGCATGACGTTGAAGAAGTCGATGCCGGGGCCGTTCTTCCACTCGCCGACGATGGCGTTCTCAGCGCCGAAGGGGATCGCGTAGTAGGTATCGAAGGCGCGGAAGTGGTCGATACGGGTGATGTCAAAGAGCTTGTCGGCGGCGGCGATGCGGCCCATCCACCAGTCATAGCCGGTGCTCTTTAAGTAATCCCAGTCATACAGCGGGTTGCCCCAGAGCTGACCGGTCTCGGAGAAGTAATCGGGCGGACAGCCTGCGACGCAGACGGGCTTACGCTCCTCGTCGAGCCAGAACACCTCGGGGTTCGCCCAGGTATCGGCGGAGTCCATCGCGACATAAATCGGCATATCGCCTAAGATCTTGATGCCCTTGCCGTTGACATAAGCGCGGAAGTCCTCCCACTGCTTATAGAACTCGAACTGGAGCCACTTCCAGAAGTCGATCTCGCCCCTGAACTTGCGGGTATAGCGGTTGATCGCCTTCTCGTCACGCAGGCGGATGCTCTCATCCTCCCACTCGGGCCACGCCTTGTTGCCGAAGCTGAGCTTGACAGCCATATACAGGGCATAGTCCTTGATCCACTTCGCGTTTTTACGCTTAAAGGAGTTAAACGCCTTCTGGTCGCCCTCCTTGAACTTTGCGTAAGCGAGTCTCAAGACCTTAAAACGACTGTCGTAGATCACGCCGTAGTCGATCTCCTCATCGTTATCGCCCCAGTTGAACGATTTGATCTGCTTCTTGGTGAGCAGACCTTCGCTGACGAGGGTGTCGAGGTCGATCATATACGGGTTGCCCGCATAGGTCGAGAAGGACTGGTAGGGGCTGTCGCCGTAGCTGGTAGGGCCGACGGGCAGGATCTGCCAGATCGACTGACCGGCCTTCTTCAGGAAATCGGCGAACTTGCGAGCCTCCTTACCGATCGTGCCGATTCCGTACGGCGACGGTAAAGAGGTGATGGGCATGAGCACACCGGAAACTCTTGCCATAATTTCAACTCCTGTCATAATTAAATTTTTATCAGATTGCTCATATGGAGCATACTATCCGATACTATTCTTATACATTTTAACATACGGAGAATTAAAATACAACCTTTTTTATGAAAAACCATCCGAAATCGCAAAGAAAAAGCCCGTCAAAACCGACGGGCAGGATAAGGAACGGCAAGTAGGATAAATTGCGGGTATCGGACCGGAGAGAAATACCCGATCCTCAGTCCCGGATCACAGCTTTTCGAGCTCTTTGAGGGCGAAGTAGAGCGCCGCGGCGACGGCGAGCTCGCGGATACGTTCGCGGTCGGCGTTGTTCTCACCGAGCAGCATCTTCTCGGTATGCAGACCCATCGCGGTACTGATGCCGATATAGACCAGTCCCACGGGCTTATAGGGCGTACCGCCCAGAGGACCCGCGATACCGGTCGTGCTGACGCCGATATCCGCGCCCGACAGCAGACGGACGCCGCGCGCCATCTCGGCGGCGGTCCTGTCCGATACGGCGCCGTAGGTATTCAGCGTTTCTTCACGCACGCCGACGACCTTATGCTTGATGAAATTCGCGTAGGAGCAGACGCCGCAGTCGAATACGCCCGAAGCGCCCGAGACCGAGGTGATCGCGGCGGAGATCATCCCGCCGGTACAGCTCTCTGCAGTCGCCACACGCTTCTTCGCCCTGGTCAGCGCATTGACCAGCAGGGTCGGCAGCTCTTTCTCTTCAATATTCTCCCGAGCCAACAGCTCCAGTAATTCAGATGTTTTCACAGCGTCCTCCATTCATCATGACGAAGTCAATTCTTTTATTCTATTATACCCCCGACTTTTCCCTATTGCAATCATCCGACAAATTTGTTAGAATTTGTTTACAATTATCAAAACGTCATTGCGCGGCATAACAATTGTCATTACGAGGAGCGAACACACGTGTTCGGCGACGTGGTAATCTCAACCGATATCCCGCGGCAATCTCAACCGATTATACGAGGAACGATCATGGCTTGGTTTTTTGCGAACGACGCGATCACAACCGAATATTACACCGTCACCGGCGAGGATGCGGCGCATATCTCCCGCTCTCTGAGGATGCGGGTCGGCGAGGCGCTGACCCTCTGTACCCCCGACGGGAGGCGGCACGACTGCGAGATCACCGAGATCACGCGCGATAACGTGACCGTGCGGATCCTCAGCTCCACCGTCTGCGAACAGGAGCCCGCCATGCGGGTCTCGCTCTATATCGCGCTGATGAAGGGCGACAAGATCGACGATGTGGTGCAAAAGGCGGTCGAGCTGGGCGCGTACGAGGTCACGCCCTTCCTCTCGGCGCGGTGCATCTCCCGTCCCGATGACAAGAGCATGATGAAGAAGGTCGCCCGCTGGCAGAAGATCGCCGATAACGCCGCCTCACAGTCCCGCCGCGGCGTCATCCCCCGCGTCAATCCCTGTATCGATCTGAAGGATATTCCCGAAGCGACCGCTGACGCGGACACATCCGTCGTATTCTACGAGTGCGGCGGCGAGAAGCTGAGCGCCCTTATCAAGGGCGATGAGAAGCACCTCGCGCTGATCACCGGTGCGGAAGGCGGCTTCGAGCAGGAGGAGATCGACTTCCTGAGCGATCACGGCGTTCGGATCGCAACCCTCGGCAAGCGGATATTACGCGCCCAGACGGCGCCCGTCGCCGCCCTGTGCGCCGCCATGCTGCTGACGGGAAACTTAGAGTAGTCAAAGGCTCCCTTGTGTAAAGGGAGCTTCGAGGCAAGGAGGAAATCTTATGCGTGTGATTACCGGCTCTGCGCGAGGCAGAGCGCTGGAAACCTTAAAGGGCGACGATATCGTCCGCCCTACGACCGATAAAGTGAAGGAAGCCGTCTTCTCATCCATCCAGTTCGAGGTGGAGGGGCGCGACTTCATCGACGTATTCGCGGGCAGCGGACAGATGGGGATCGAAGCCCTCTCCCGCGGCGCGAAAAGCGCCCTCTTCCTCGATATGAGCAGGAAAGCGGCGGCTGTCATAGAGCGTAATTTAAAGGTTACAAACCTGCAACATTTAGGCACGGTGATGTGCGTGGATTCGCTCGCTTTTCTGCGGAACACCCCCCGCGAGTTCGACGTCGCCTTCCTCGATCCCCCGTATAACAAGGGGATTCTGCAAGAAGCCATGCCGCTTATTGCACAAAGGATGAAGAAAACAGGAGTCATTATTTGTGAAAGTGCATTAAATGACGAATTATTACAAAAATATTACAAATTTACTCTTGACAGGGAGCGTACCTATGGTAAAATAAAGGTAAGCACATATCGTCATGAAGATTTTGTCGAACAGTCGAAATCTGATATGCGGCTTTAACGATGGTCGTCGGACGGTGCTCCGTCAGACGCCGCTTAGGAGCGTACTATGCACAAAACCGTGATCTGTCCCGGCAGCTTTGATCCTGTTACCCTCGGGCATATTGATATCATCACCCGCGCGAGCAGGATGTTTGACAAGGTCATCGTCGGCGTGTTCATCAACAGCGAGAAGCACCCTACCTTCACGATCGAAGAAAGGGTCGACTTCCTGAAAAGGACCGTAGGCGATATCCCGAACATCAAGGTGATGGCGTGCGACGGACTGCTCGCACAGTGCGCGCACGATCTCGGCGCCACCGCAGTCGTAAGGGGACTGCGTGCGGTATCGGACTTCGAATACGAATTCCAGATGGCGCTGACCAACCGTAAGCTGAATCCCGAGCTCGACACCGTATTCTTAGCGAGCGACTCGAGCTTCACCTACCTGAGCTCCTCCATCGTCAAGAACGTAGCCCATCACGGCGGAGATATCTCGAACTTTGTACCCGCCTGTATTCATGACGAGGTTTTCAACAGATTAAACACGAAAGGAAATAAGTAAAATGAGAGTAGACGAACTGATCGAGGAATTACAGAACCTTGTAGCCGACGCCAAGACCATGCCCCTCTCCGGCGGTAAGGTCATCATCGAGGCGGATAAAATTTATGACATTCTCGACGAGATCCAGGACACCCTGCCCGCCGAGGTCAGACAGGCGAAGAATATCGTAGCCGACCGCAGCCAGATCATGGCTGAGGCGAAGAAGGAGAGCGAGGATATCATTCGCGCAGCAGAAGATCGCAAGAAGGCGATGATCGAGCAGAGCGAGGTCATGCGCGAAGCGAAGGCTGAGGCTGCCGAGCTGCTCAACGACGCCAAGGGCAAGGCGAGCGAGATCCGCAAGGCCGCGAACGACTATGTCGAGAACGTTATGAAGCGTACCGACGACGCGATCACCGCTCAGCTCACCGAGCTGCGCAAGACCCGCCAGAACCTGCGCATCACCAAGAAGCAGTAAACAGCGGTATCCGCAACGCCCGAAAAGATAAGCTCCGGATTTTGTCCGGAGCTTTTTGTTATACCTGTATCCGATAAAACGGACTGACGTCAAGCCACTTTGCGGGATAATGGGATTTATACTTCAACAAACAACAAGCGTGCTCATGACACGAAACAGTCATGAACACGCTTTTTTGATTCAAAATCACATGGGTTTTGATTGAGTTCTCGCGATCGAGTTGATCCTTCCTGCGTCCAGCGTCGTGATCCAGCCGTCGCGGTTCATATCGGCACAGGTGAACACATACCCTTCAAGCGTACGAGTGCCGCGGGCGCAGGCGTTCGCCATGCCGAAGTCCATCGTCGTGATCTTACCGTCGCCGTTGACGTCGCCGTACCTGCTGAGCTTGACGTCGTGCTGCAGATCATCGCCCACGGTCAGCGTATAGGTGATGGGCGCATAACCCTCGGCGCTGACTGTGAGGGTATAGTCGCCGACAGTGAGATCCTTAAAAATATATCCGAGCTCCGCGCTGACCGTGCTCGATTGTTCTTCACCTTTTCCTTTCAGGATCAGATTGACGGTATCTAAAGCGCCGCAGCCTTCGATCTCTCCGTAAAGGTTGAAGTTATTGCCGAGGGGCGCACGGGTGATGACATACTTGCTGAAATGATCGGTCATAAAGACCAGGTAGCCGTCGGTGTAGGCGGCATCCATATCGGTGTAGTTGCCTTCTTCATCTACATGATAGACCCTCGCGGTGTTGAACTCGCAGGGGATCCTGACCGCGACCTCACCGCCGGGCTGAACGGTCGAGCCGTCCTTCCTGAGGGTGATATCGTAGGCGGCGAGCTGGGTGTCATCCGCGTGCAGCGGGGATACGACCAGCTCTTCATCATTCTTGACGCCGACGGAGATTCCGGTCGCCACATCGGTGACGAGCTTTCCGACGGAGATGAAGCTGTAGCCGCTCTCCTTCGCCGCTTCTTCGGCGACGGAACCGCTGTAGCCGTAGACGGTACGCGCCTGATCGGGCGAGCTGCCCAGACCGCGGGGTCCGATCGTGACGACGGAGGCGGGGACGTAAATGCTCGTGAAATCAGCGGTCTGCTCTGACGGTATCATCCACTTCTCGCCGTAGGGCGAGTCGATCTCGATCCACTCGACGGTGCTGAACTCAGTAAAAGCGTTCTCGTTGATCTTCGTTATACCGTCCGGGATCACAACATGATCGTTCAGGTTCTTATTGTAGGAATAAACGACGCTGCCGATCTTGACCAGACCGAAAGGATCCATGTTCTTGAGCTTCGTTCCGTTGACGAGGCAATAGCTCAATGAAGCCGAATTATCCTCGAGCTTGATCTCCTCCAGCGCAGTACAGTCGGCAAAGGCAGCAGAGCCGATATGCGTCACGCTCGCGGGCAGGGTGATGCTCGTGATATGGGGGTTGCCGGACAGCGCGCGATCCCCGATCGTCTGTACAGAATCGGAGAGCTTTATCGATTCGGCAGTCGGCGGATACGCGACGAGCACGCTCATATCCTTGGTATAGATCGCGCCGTCCACCGAGGTATAATACTCGTTATCCGCCGCGACGTTGAACCGTTCGATCGAGCTGCAGCGGTAGAAGGGATCGAGCGGAGACATGTTGAGGGCTTCTATACGGTTGATCTCTTCCACGGACGCGGGGATATTCACCTCGCGCAGAGAGGTGCAGCCGTAGAACAGGGTGCAGTCGATGACGGTCTGTGACGCAGGTAACGTGAACTCCTCCAGAGAGGTACAGTTCCGGAATACGCCCTGTTCAAGACGCGCCGTATCGGGCAGGTCGACACGCTTGAGGGCGGTACAATTCTCGAACGCACCGTATCTTACTACGCGAATCGTATCGGGCAGGGTGACGGTCTCGACTTTTTCGTTGTTCATGAAGGCGTCGCTGAGGACATAGACGGGATAGCCGCCCAGCTCGGCGGGGACCACGACGTTCTTTTCATTACCGCAATACGCCCTCAGGACAGCACCGATCAGCTTCTCCTGATCCGAACCGTCATAGCCCGTGATATCCGGCATGACGTCAATGATGCCGAAGCGAAAGTCGGGATAACGCTCGTCGACAGTCGACTCAAAGGTCAGGTACTCGTCCTCGGTCGCGACATCCCACTCATCCCACGTTGAATCGGGCGTTGCGACATCGTCATCCTCGTCGGGGAACCACACGACCGGTCCCGAGAGCTCGCCCGCCGAGGCGGGGATCGCCGTCAGCGAACCGAACGCGAGGATCAGCGTAAGGAATACGGATAATATCTTCTGATAATTGCTCATGGGTCTCCTCCTTTGAGCTTTGTGAAGTGATTATAATGCGCGTAAAGAATATTATACCACTTAATAAGCCTTTTGTAAAGCTTTCTTTACCGCTCGTGGACGTGCTTGCCGCTCATGTACTCGATCTTCAATCCGACCACCGTACAGCGGGCGGCGTTCTTACGGATATCGTCCTCGACCATTTCCTTCGTCGGGAAGTACTTCTGCCCGAGAAGCCGCAGCTTTTCTGCCTTCTCCGCTTCATCCTTTACCTCGCTCAGCCTGCCGAACACGGTCACGCTGTCAAAGAAGAACGACCAGCCGTCGTCCGCGGGGATCGGCTCGCCCAGCACATTGAAGGAGCCTTTATCATAAGCGCGCAGGGCGTCCAGCTTATGCCCCTGCAGCGCCGTATGGAAGTAGATACTTCCGTTATCGTATACAAAGTTGAGCGGTACCGTGTAGGGATAGCCCATCTCACCCAGTACCGCCAGCACCCCGCGGGGCGAACGGCGCAAAATCTGCAGACAGTCATCATCCGACAACTGCTGCTTGAAGCGCCTCATCTCTCTGAATCCCATTTTCATCCCTCTTATCTCAAATCGGACGTATCCATGAGGATCATGGAGAACTTGCCGATCTCGTTATATAGCTCACTGAACCACGAAGCGTCCTCCCACTCGTCGGTACCGTACCAGGAGTCGGCGACCAACACCTGACCGTCGCTCTTGTCGTAGCCGTACAGACAGACGCAGTGTTCGGTCGGGAACCACGGGTAGAAGATACCGTTGTACTCGGTGCCGCCGTCGAAATACGGCTCCTGACGCTCCACGGAGGTCCAGATCAGCACCGGACAGCCCGCGTCGAGAAACTTGTACAGGTCATCCATGCCCAGCCCCGTTGTATCGAAGGGATAAAGCGCCGCGTGACGGTCGTTGATGAAGTTCCACGTCGTCGTCACCAGTCCGGGCGGGTAGATGCCCGCGCCGTCATAGAAGGTGCGCGGATCGCCGCAGTAGCCGGTCACGCAGTCGTCGGCGTACACCATGTATTTATCGACGATGTCCTCCTTACCGAGGTCATAGCCGAAACGGTTGATCGCCGCGGTCAGCGCCATCGCCTCACATGCCGCCTCCATATCGGGGTACTGGGGGATCGCTTCGACATGCTCGAGGTGCGCGTGACCCGAGGCTTTACTCGCGAGGATCGCGTCGTACCGTGCCTGTGCCAGCTCGTCGAGAGTCGGCGGCTCGGTCGGTTTTTCGGTCGGCTTTTCAGTCTGATCGGGCGTCGCCTGATCGACCGTCGCTTCGTCGGGAGTCGACAGCTCCGCCGAGGTTTCGACGGTTTTCGCACAGCCGGCAAAAAGAAACGCAGTAAGTATGAGTAGTATGGTCAGTTTCTTCATATAGAACCCCTTATATCAATCGTTTATTTCAGTTCAACGATCGTGACGCCGCTCTCACCCTCGCCGAAGGTGCCGAGGCGAAAGCTCTTGACCGCTTTATGGTGTCTGAGGTACTGCTGGATGCGCGAGCGGAGCACGCCGGTGCCCTTGCCGTGGATAACGGTCAGTGTATGGACGTTCGTGAGCACACAGCTGTCGATCGCGCTGTCTACGCTCATCACCGCTTCCTCGGCGGTCTGTCCGCGCACGTCGATCTCGGTCTTGGCGAGCGACTTGACGTCCTTCGTGACGGTGCGCTCGCGGCGCTTGGGTACGCTGACCTTCTCCTGCTCCAACAAGCGGAGATTGTCGAGCTTGACGCGGGTCTTGATGATGCCCGCCTGTACCAGCACGCTGTCCTTCTCGGGCTTTTCGAGAACGACAGCCTTTTTATCGATATCAAAGATCAGCACGTTATCGCCCACCTGCAAGGGTCGCGGGAGCTTATAATCACCCTGCTCGCTCTCCTTGATCGGATCGGCGGTCTCTTCGAGCGCCTTCATGCCGGTCTTGAACCTGGTTTTCTGCTCCGCCTCGTAGCGCTTCTCCTTCTTCGCCTGTTCGAGCTCGTCGATGATGGCGTACGCCTGCGCGCGGGTCTTGGCGGCAAGCTCCTGCGCCTTATGCTTCGCCATATCGAGCTCGCGCTTCGAGTCGATCCTGGCTCGTTCGAGGGCTTTCTCCGCCTCAGCCTGCTTCTGCTGCGCGGCGAGGGTCGCCTGACGCGCCTTCTCCAGCTCGTCGGACAGCTCCTTGCGGCTGACCTCGAGGCTCTCGACTACGTTCTCGAACTGGCGGCTCTCGGAGGAGGTCAGCGCGCGGGCACGCTCGATGACGTCGTCCTCCATACCCAGCCGCTTGCTGATCGCGAAGGCGTTGCTCTTACCGGGTACGCCGATCAGCAGCTTATAGGTCGGGCGCAGGGTGCTGACGTCGAACTCACAGCAGCCGTTCTCAACGCCCGGGGTCTTTAATGCAAATTCCTTCAACTCCGAATAATGGGTGGTGGCGGCGATCTTCGCGCCGCGCTCGCGGAGCTTCTCGAGGATCGATACAGCCAGCGCTGCGCCCTCTACGGGATCGGTACCCGCGCCCAGCTCGTCGATCACGGCGAGGGTGGAGCGGTTGCACAGCTTCAATATCCCGATGATATTGGTGATGTGCGCCGAGAAGGTGGAGAGGCTCTGCTCGATGCTCTGCTCGTCGCCGATATCCACCAGCACGCGGCGGAATACGGAAAGTCGCGAATTATCGGAAGCGGGCACCATCATGCCGCACATCGCCATCAAGGTCAGCAGACCGAGGGTCTTGAGGCACACGGTCTTGCCGCCGGTGTTAGGGCCGGTGATGACGAGGGTATCGAACTCGCCGCCCAGACGGATATCGGTCGGGACGACGCGGTTTTTATCGATCAAAGGATGACGGGCAGCCTTCAGCTCGATCACGCCCTCATCGTTCATAACGGGACGTACTGCTTTCATCTTATAAGCGAGATGCGCCTTGGCGAAGATCAGATTCAGCTGTACGAGGGTCTTGTAGCTCTCGATAATATCGGTCGCACAGCCCGCGCACAGACCGCTCAGCTCAAAGAGGATACGCTCGATCTCCTTCTCCTCCTCGCCCTTCAGAACGCGGATATCGTTGTTGGCGTTGACTACGCCCATCGGCTCGATGAAGACCGTCGAGCCCGAGGACGAGGTATCGTGTACCAGACCCGCTACCTGAGAGCGGAACTCCTGCTTGACCGGTACGACGTAGCGACCGTCGCGCTGGGTGATGATCGCCTCCTGTAAATACTTCTGATAGGTCGATGAATGAATGATCTTCTCGAGCGCCTCGCGCGCCTTTGACGCGGCGATCCGCATCTTCCGACGAATCTCGCCCAGCTCGCGTGAAGCGCCGTCGGAAATCTCGTCAGCGCCGATGATGCAAGCGGTGATACGGTCGCTGAGGTTCGGGTTGGTGTACAGCATACGGAAGTAGTTGTCGAGCGAGGTACCTACCCCCGCGCAGTGAGCGTGCCAGTCGCGCACGCCCTTGATCACCCGCAGGGCGCGGGCGATAGAGAGCAGCTCCGAGGTATTCAGACATCCGCCCGCCTCGGCACGGCGCAGCGGATTCGTCACGTTGCTGATGCCGCCGAAGGAAGGCGCGCCGAAGCGCCCGATCAGCATATGTGCATCCTCGGTCTGCTGCAGCAGCGGCTCGACCTTGTCGAGGGTCAGCTGCGGCTCGATCAAAAGCGCCAGCTCGCCTGCCTCGTCGATCGAGGTCTCCTCCGCAAGCATATGTAAAATCTTGTCCAGTTCCAGTGTCTTGTAATGTCGGTTCATCATAGTTCTTTCTTTCCGGTGAATAGTAAATGGTGAATAGTTGCGGGAAAATCCTTACGGATTTTTTGATTTATGATCGGCTGAGGGCGGAGTCTTTCTGTCACCGTTATCTGTTATCTGAATCATGCTTTTATAGAATTGCAGGGTGGGATAATCCCTGCCGGTCATGTACGAGATATAGCGCTCGGCGGCGTTCGACAGCGGTTCGAGCAGCTCGTCCTTCAGGGTGAAGGAAAACAGCTTATCGAAGTCGGCGTAGACCGTATGCCGCAGGGCGGTGACCGCCGCGACAGGGAATCGAGCGCCCTGTATCCCGTGGCGATCGGCACAGGAAACGCACCAGAGCTGTCCCGTGTTCGGGACGAACACCATCTCGGGCGCTTCATATATGCCGCAGCCCTTGCACATCACGAGGTCGGGCATGTAGCCGGTCATCGCGATCAGCCGCATTTCGAAGCAGACCTTGATCTGCAGCGCGGGGCGCTTATCGTTCGCCAATAGGTACAGTGCGTTGAGCATCAGCCGCAGGTGTTCGCCCGCCTCCTGACCGCTCGGGCAAAGGTGCAGACACAGCTCGCAGAAGTACTGCGCCAGAGCGAGCTTCTCGATATCGCGCTGCAGCCCGGTGAACTGCTCCAGCGACTCGGCTTCATCCACCGAATAGCTGTCCCGCCCCTCGAAGATCGTCAGCGCGGAATATGACAAAAGCCCCGTGCCGGCGCACTTAGGGCTTTTGATGTTCTTCGCTCCGCGCGCAAAAGCGCGCAAAATACCGTGGCTCTCGGTCAAGAGCCAAACGAGCTTGTCACGTTCACCGATATTCTGCTGTCGGATGATCAGTCCCTTGGTCTTGAACCTCATGTTGTTCTCCGTCCGGTGTATCGGCGGCATCGCGCTGTGCCTGCACATACTGCAAATAATCGGGCACGCTGCCGCTCTCGACAAAGTTCTTCCATGCGTCATTCACGTTCATACAAATCAGACCTTTACTGTTGATGTATCATTAGTATACATGAAAGCGGGGCTGATATCGCGTGAAATATGTAGATGGAAAAACTTACATTTATGCTTGCTTCAAAGGCTCTCTTAAAGGCTCCCTTTCCCAAAGGGAGCCTATTGCGTTTATGATTCAAAATTCTTGCTGTCGTAACCGAAGTTGGTCAGGAGCGCGCGGCGGTTGCGCCAGTCCTCCTTGACCTTGACCCATGTCTGCAGGTTCACCTTGCAGCCGAAGAAGCGCTCGATATCCTGACGCGAGTAGGTCGAAATCTTCTTGAGCATAGCGCCCTTCTTACCGATGATGATGCCCTTGTGGGAGTCGCGCTCACAGAAGATGGTCGCCTCGATATCCATCATCCCGTTGTCGCGTTCCGTCAGGCTCTCGATGACCACGGCGGTACCGTGGGGGATCTCCTTGTCACAGAGTCTGAGGATCTTCTCACGGATGATCTCGGAGATCATCACCTTCTCAGGCTGATCGGTCAGCGTATCGTCATCGAAGAAATGACCGCCCTCGACGCAGTGCTTTTTCAGCTCCTCCAAAAGCGCGGGGAAGCCCTCGCCCGTCTCGGCGGATACCGGTACCACGGCGTCGAAGTCATACAGCGCGCTGTAGGCGAGGATCGCCTCCATCAGCTCTTCCTTCTTGTTCTTCAAGGTATCGATCTTGTTGATCGCGAGGATCGCGGGCATCTCGGACTTCTTCAGCTTTTCGATCAGGCTCAGCTCGCCCTTGCGCACACCGCCGGTCGCCTCAACGACCAGCACCGCGAGGTCGCCGTTGGGTACGGACTCGTTGATCGCCTTGACCATATACTCGCCCAGCTCATTACGCGGCTTCAACAGACCCGGCGTATCGAAAAAGACCAGCTGGTCGTCGCCATCGGTGAGGATGCCGGTGATGCGGTTACGGGTAGTCTGGGGCTTGGAGCTGACAATCGCTACCTTGTGCCCCAAAAGCCGGTTGAGGATGGAGCTCTTGCCGACGTTCGGCACGCCGACGATGGTGATAAAAGCTGATTTCTGTTGATTGTTCATGGTAACGTTCCTCTTATCATAGTTATACAGTGTAACTATAACACATTTTGCATGGGTTGGCAAATCTTTTTTCGGTTCAAACCGCATGGTCACAAGGCAGATAAGCAACAGAAAAAGGCGCACGAAAACGTGCGCCTTCGCCGTAGATTATCTTACGTGCCTACCCCTAAGCCAATCTTGACCATGACGGCTTCTTCCTTCATCCGCATGATCGCCTTCTCCTTAGGCTCCATGTGGTCGTACCCGAGCAGGTGCAGCATGCTGTGTACGCTCAGGTAGCACACCTCGCGCTCGAGGCTGTGGCCGAAGGTATTCGCCTGTTCCTTGGCTTTCTCCATCGAGATCACGATGTCGCCGAGGATCTTGGCGCCGGTGTCGTAGTTGGTGTCATATACGCCGTTCTCTCCCATCGGGAAGGAAAGCACGTCGGTCTCGCGGTCGATGTTCCTGAACTGTGCGTTCAGGCGGCGGATCTCATCGTTATCAACGAAGGTGACGGATACCTCCGCGGGGTCGGTGAAGCCCTCGCTGCGCAGTGCGGCTGTACACGCGCGGCGGACATGCATCCTCAGTCCCGAGGGTACGCGGACTCTTCGCTGGCTGTCTGTGATAATCACTCTTACCTTCTTACTTGTCATCCGAATCCCTACTCTCTGTAGAACCGCCCTGAGCGGCAAAATGTGTGTTAGCTGATGGTGAATACGGAGTAGTGAAGATTGCTGACGGTCTGTCGGTCATCCTAACATCATCTATATCCTATATATGAACGCCCTCGGGCGATTATTATCACAACATACTTTATCTTTATGAATTCCTGCGTTCCTGCGCCTTTTCGTAAGCGCGGATGATATCCTGCACCAGTCGGTGACGGACGACGTCCTTCTCCGAGAAGGTGAGGCGCTCGATACCCTTGATCCCCTTGAGGATCCTGACCGCTTCCTTAAGTCCGGACTTGGCGCCGGAGGGGAGGTCGATCTGGGTCACGTCGCCGGTAATGACCATCTTACTGTTATTGCCCAGTCGGGTGAGGAACATCTTCATCTGCTCGCTCGTGGTGTTCTGCGCCTCGTCGAGGATGATGAAGCTGTCGTCGAGGGTCCTGCCGCGCATATACGCCAGCGGCGCGACCTCGATATTGCCGCGCTCGAGGTACTTCTGGTAGGTCTCGGCGCCGAGCATATCGAACAGCGCGTCATACAGCGGACGCAGGTACGGGTCGACCTTGCTCTGCAGATCACCGGGCAGAAAGCCGAGCTTCTCGCCCGCCTCCACCGCGGGTCGGGTGAGGATGATGCGGTTGACCTCTTTGCTGCGGAAGGCGGTGACCGCCATCGCGACGGCAAGGTACGTCTTACCGGTACCGGCGGGTCCGACGGCGATGGTGATGGTGTTGTTCTCGATCGCCGAGCAATAGCGCTTCTGACCCATGGTCTTGGGCTTGATGGGCTTGCCCTTGGAGGTCACGCACACACAGTCCGACGCGAGGGACTCGATCTTCTCCTCGCTGCCCTCGTTAACGAGCGAGATACAGTAGGTGATATTCTGTTCACTGAGCTGTTCACCGCGGTTGAGCAGATTCAGCAGGCTGTCGATGACCTTGCTCGCCTTGAGCACGCCCTCGGCGTCGCCGGAGATCTTCAGCTCGCTGTCGCGCGCGTGTACGCGCACGCCGAACTCATCCTCGATGATCTTGATATTGGAGTCGAAGCTGCCGAACAAAGCGGCGGCATGCTCCATGCGGTCTATATTGATGATTTGTTCCATAATCGTAAATAGTATAACTCTCCATATTAAGTCTGATTATTATAACACATAGATCACAAAAAATCAACTATTATTATATAAAAACTTTTCAACATCTTTTAATATTTTATATAAGTTACACAGCCGCCCCCCTTTCATTCACCTCAAAAAAGCATGATATTGACATTTTCGGCATATCTATTGTATAATTTTAGCCGGATCATCCGGGTAACGGATAACAGTAAGGAGAATTTATCATGAAACGTGTGCTCTGTCTGATCCTCTGCGTGCTGACGGCGGCGTTCTGCTGCGCGTGCGGAGAAAATCAGCCGACCGAGGCGACCGACGGCTCCTCCGCCACCGCGCCTACCGAACAGGCTGATCCCGACGGCTCCTCCGCCGTCAAAAGCTTTATGGCAGACTTTGACGATACTCCCACCGTCGGCGACAAGATCATCTACGTCGACAACGAAATGACCGTTAACGTTCACGGTATCAACTACGCCCCGATCGCAGGCCCCGAGCTGCACCTGACGATCAGCAACAGCTTCGGCAAGGATATCACTGTCCAATCGCCCTACGCGATCGTCAACGGCTACATGCTGACCCCCGAGCTGAGCATCGACGTCCCCGCCGGCAAGAGCAAGAGCGGTAACATGACCCTGCGCTATACGGGGCTTGCCTACTCCGGCATCACCTGCGTGCGCACGATCGACTTCGCGCTCAGGGTAGTGGAGACCAAGAGCTATAACCCCATCAAAACCACCGAGCTGATCTCGCTGAAGACCTCCGCCGCCGCCTCCCCCGATAAAGCGGTGAAGGAAAAGGCGGTCGAGGGTCAGACCGCCTACGACAATAAGGACATCCGCATCCTGTTCAAGGATCCGTCCTATAACGCAAAAGGCTCCGACGGCACGCTCGCTCCCGTATACAACAACGACGGCAACGCGCAGCTGCTGGTCTATATCGAGAATAATACCGACCGTACCGTCGCGGTACGCACCGACGACGTCACCGTCAACGGCTACGACCTGACCTCGGTGATGAACCGCACCGTCCTGCCGGGCAAGCGCGCGGTCGACACCGTCACCTTCTACCGTATGGATCTCGACGAATACGACATCGACACCATCGACAGTATCAAGATGTCGTTCCAGATCAAGGACGCCGAGAGCTGGGAGACCATCGACTCCACCGACATGATCGCGGTCAAGCTCCGCGCGGACAAAGACGATCCGACCGAAACTTAATCGCAGAACAAAGTCAAAGGCTGTCACGGAAGCATACCGTGACAGCCTTTTCTGATGAAATATATTGATAATGTATCTTACATAAAAACCTAAATAGTTTTGTTACACAATCCGTGATCAGGCGAGGGCGGCTGTCGCTTTATCCAGCGCGTACAGCAGGCGCTCGCCGTCTTCGGTCACCATGGTGACCGGGAGCTTGGGCAGCAGCTCGTTCACGGTCAGGACGAAGCCGTTGGGACGGCTGTCCGGCATACCGGTGACGAGGTGCCTGGCGTTGATCCTGCGCGCGAAGTCGG
Organism: uncultured Clostridia bacterium; assembly: GCA_947166135.1. Classification (GTDB taxonomy): domain Bacteria; phylum Bacillota; class Clostridia; order Oscillospirales; family Acutalibacteraceae; genus Ruminococcoides. The sequence goes on from CAMVDB010000019.1 coordinate 27,510, forward strand.
CTGTACATCTCGGCGCGTTCGCGTGGAACAGCACGGTCATATCAGCGCCTAAGCTCTTTGCGGTACGGTACAGATACTCGATCTCGTCCGAATAGGACGACATATCGCGGGTCGGGTTATGCACGCACAGCACATGCAGATCACAGTCACGCTCCGCCGCCAGCTCGAATCCGGCTTCGATCAGACGGTCGCAGTCATACTGTCCTGTCACGCACACCAGCACAGACGGCTTCTTTGCGACTCTCATTCTCTCACCTCCCTTACTGAGCTTTCTTTAATGGTCTTATCATACCACGTCTTTGTGACGAAAAGTGTAAAACCGTGTGAATATACTGTGAATGTTTTATGAATAATCACAAGAAAGATGCGAGAATCGGACTGTCATCTCCTCTCCCCCCGTGATCCCGCGGATAAAAGTCCCGATTTTTTCTCGGAGACAGCCGCGAATTACCAATATTTTCTTGCAGTTTTCGGAAAAATATGTTATGATACTATTAATAATGCGAAAGTATATGCATTATCGGTTTATCGTCATACGATAAAACAGTTGAGATTGCCACGGCTCCCGGCACACACGCCGAAAAGCCACGCAATAACAATTAACAGTAAACACAAAGCAAGCTTGAAAGGAGTTTTGCGATATGTGCGGTATTTGCGGTTTTACAGGACAGCTCGAAACGCGTGAGGATACCCTTCGTAAGATGACGGAGGTCATTACCCACCGCGGTCCCGACTCGGACGGCTACTACATGGACGATCACATCGCCATGGGCTTCCGCAGACTGTCGATCATCGACCTCGAGACCGGCGACCAGCCGATCATCAGCGAGGACGGTAATCTGGTGCTGACCTATAACGGCGAGATCTACAACTATAAGGAGCTCAAGAAGGAGCTCGAAGAAGCGGGTCATCACTTCTCGACCACTTCCGACAGCGAGGTGCTGCTGCACGCGTTCGAGGAGTGGGGCGAGGACATGTTCGACAAGCTGCGCGGCATGTTCGCCTTCGCGATCTATAACAAGGAGACCAAGGCGGTGTTCCTCGCGCGCGACTTCTTCGGCATCAAGCCCCTGCACTATACCATGATCGGCGACGAGCTGTGCTACGCCTCCGAGATCAAGAGCATCTTAGAACATCCGAAGTTCGAGAAACAATTCAACGAGAAGGCGCTCGACGCCTACCTGTCGTTCCAGTATGTGCCCCAGCCGATGACCTTCTTCAAGGACGTCTACTGTCTCTTGCCGGGTCACTTCATGTGGTTCCGCGACGGCGTCGTCGAGACGCAGAGATACTTTGAGCCCAAGTTCAAGCCCGACGTCGAGATGACCGAGGAAGAAGCCGTCGACAAGATCGAGAAGGTCTTTGAGGACAGCGTCAACGCGCACAAGATCGCTGACGTCGAGGTCGGATGCTTCCTGTCCTCCGGCGTGGATTCGTCGTGGGTCGCGTCGTACTTCAAGGGTCAGAAGACCTTTACCGTCGGCTTTGACTTCGGCGACAGATACAACGAGATCTCGTGGGCGGAGGCGCTCTCCGACAAGATCGAGGTCGAACATCACAAGAAGCTGATCTCCTCCGAGGAGTTCTGGGCGGCGGTGCCCAAGGTACAGTACCACATGGATCAGCCGCTCGCCGACCCGTCCTGCGTCGCGCTGTACTTCGTCACGAAGCTCGCGAGCGAGCACGTCAAGGTCGTGCTGTCGGGCGAGGGCGCCGACGAGCTGTTCGGCGGCTACACCTGCTACAACGACCCCCGCGTCTTTAAGGTATACCAGAAGATCGTCCCGTACTTTCTTCGCCGCGCGATCGGCTGGGTCTGCAAGAAGCTGCCCGACATCAAGGGCCGCGACTACCTGATCCGCGCGATCCACCCGCTGGAGAAGCGCTATATCGGCAACGCCTACATGTATGACGAGAAGGCGAAGAAAGCGCTGCTCAAGGATCCCTCCATCGCGACCGATCCCTCGCGCCTGACCCGCCGCTTCTTCACCCGCGCCCGCCGCTACGACGACGAGACCAAGATGCAGTACCTCGACATCAACATGTGGATGGTCGGCGATATCCTTCTGAAGGCCGACCGTATGAGCATGGCAAACTCGCTGGAGCTGCGCGTACCCTTCCTCGATAAAGAGGTCTTCAAGGTCGCTTCCTCTCTGCCGACTCCGCTGCGCGTGAACAAATACAACACCAAGTACGCGATGCGCAAGGCGGCTCAACGCCACCTGCCCGAGGACGTCGCCGAAAAGCCGAAGCTCGGCTTCCCCGTTCCGACCCGCGAATGGCTCAAGGATGAGCATTACTATAACGTCGTCAAGGATATGTTCACCTGTCCGACGGCTGAGAAATTCTTCAACACCGATCTGCTGCTCGAATATCTGGATGAGCACTTTGAGGAGAAGGAGGATCACTCCCGCAAGATCTGGACGATCTACGTATTCCTGGTATGGTACATGATTTACTTCGGCGCGGTATCGCCCGAGGATCTGCAGCCTGCCGCGAAGCCCGAGAAGCCCGAGGAACCCGCAGAGGGCGAGGATAACGCCGCTGACGGCGAAAAGGCCGAGAATACCGCGGACGGCGAAAAGACCGAGAATACCGCGGACGGCGACGATTCCGAGCCGGAGAGCGAGAGCGCTCCCGCCGAGGCGGAGAACGACGATCCCGATTCCGGCACCAAGATCTTCACCCCCGTGAAGGATTCCGATAAGCTGTCCGATCAGCCCGACGCCGAAGAGCTCGCCGCAGAAGCGGCTGACGCTCAGGCGGAGATCGAAGCCGCTCCCGAGAGCGCCGAGGAGCTCGAGCAGGAGTTCGAGGATATCTTCTCCTCCTCCCCCCGCGCCAAGCGCGTCAATGTTGAGGACGCAGAGGACGAAAAGCCCCTCGTGCTGACCGACGACATCGACCCCGAAGACTTCTTCGCGAGCCTCAAGGAAAAGCTCCGCGAGAACATCGACCCCGAAGAAGAATAAACAACATAAGCAACACCCCCGATCGCTCGGGGGTGTCAGATTGTAGAAAAACCTAAAAAAGCCTTCCTTTGGGAAAGGAAGGTGCCTCCGCAAGGAGGCGGATGAATTGTATTGATTGTTTGAGCGAAGCGAGTCACATTCATTCACGTTGGTGTTCAGAACCGAGGTAATATGAGGGTTTCTCCCTTCGGTCGATCAATTCATGCAATTCCTCAGTCCCCTTTCGGGGACAGCTCCCTTTACCAAAGGGAGCCTTGGAAATCGACTACTCATATATTTTATGATACTTTTTCGACAAGCTGACACCCCCGATCGCTCGGGGGTGTTTTTGTATACGTTTCGATATTGATATACTAAATATTTTAAGATCGTGAAAACTCACTATCTGTTTGAACTAATAGTCGTTATCACACCGCTTTCAGCAGTTTTACGAATCTGCCGTACTCATCCTCGCCGATGAAGATCACTCGGTCAAAACCCGCCCCGATATAGAGCATGAGCGCAGCATAATTATCAAGATCAACGCCGATCGAAAGCTCCGTATAACCCGCTTCCTGTGCCGTTGCGACAGCAAAGTCGAGCAGCTTTCTGCCGATCCCACGTCGTCTGAACCCCTCCTTTACGATCAGCCGCGATACATAAATTCGCCTGCCGGGGATGGTATAGTCGGGATCATCCATCTCCGTCACCAGATTGATCTCAGCGATATATTCTCCGTCGAGGGTATAGATATAGGTCGTGCGGTTGCCCTCAAGGAGCTCGCGATAGCACTGCCGGGCAATTTCCTTCTGCCGTTCCATATCCCAGATGTTATTACACTTTTCAAAATCCTCGATTTCCAGCTTGATGATCTCCTCTTTCATATCTTTACCTCAATTTGCTTTTGTTTGATTCTATCACAGCTTCATATCAAATGTAAATAGACAGTTCAAAAAAGCGCGCCTGCATTATATGCAAAGCGCGCTTCATCATTCTAAGTTTACTTATCAGCGGTATCGACAGACTTCCTGCGGCGTTTTCCGATGGCCATGAACACGACCGTGATCACAACAGCGACCAGCGCAAACGGGATCACGATCAAAAGGATCTTACCGATCGACGAACCGCCCGCATGGCTTGTCGCGGCGACGGTTGAAGCCGCCTTGGTCGGCGTGACCTTCGTATAATATTCGTCGAGGAAGGTGCGGATCGCACCGATATCATAGAGCTTTGCGTAATCGGCGTTTCCATCCGCGTCAACCGTGACGGTCTCGTAGTCCGGCTTTGCGCCTTTCTCAACGTCGTTGCCCTTTTCATCAACCATCATCTTAAAGCCCGATAACGAATAAGGCACCGCACAGGGTAAGCTCATCTCCATAATGAAGCAGGTCCCGCCGCCGCTGGTCTCACCGATCACGGGGATCTGCGCCTGCTGCAGCAGGCAGGGCAGATAATTGCCGCAGGAGAAGGACTTGCGTGTAGTAAGCACCGCAAAGCGGAAATCGTAGCTGACCTCGTTATCCTTTTCGTCGATGACATTGTCGAGGTTTTTATCGATGACCGACTTTTGACGGACGATATTTCCGTTGATAGTATTTTTTACATAAAATTCGGATTTTCCGGTCATCACGGACATCATATATACCAATACACCGCTGGAGCCGCCGCCGTTCATCGAAAGGTCGACAACAAAGTTTTTCGCGTCCTTCTCCTTGGCGTAATCCAGCGACCATTTAAAGGCGGGGACGACCTCATCCTTAAACTCGTTGAATAAAAAGATCGCCGTATCGTCCGCCATGACAAGCTGAGCGATAAAGCTCTCGCTTTCATCCGGCTCATTCTCGTCCTCCCACGTTTTGACCAGCTCATATTGACTGTAGCTCTGTGTTCTCAGCTTGCCGAGCTGTTCAAACGACTCTCCATGATCCGCAAAACTCTTGATGTTCTGCGCGATCACGACAGCGTTGGGATCGTTGGCATTCTCCATAATCGCTTTGACATTCTCAACAAACGAACCGGGAACTTCCGCCAGCAGCGCCTTGGTGTATCCGACGCTCAACGAGCTGTGACCGCCGTCGTCCAGCATATTGTCAATCAGGATCAGACCGATATAATAATCGGTAACGCTCTCGGACATCAAGAGCGGCTTGACCGTCTTACCGAACTCGGTATTGCTTATCAATCCGTCAAAGCCGTTATTCTCCTTGATCTTCGCGCTGAGCTCCGACTTCGGCGGATAACCGAAGAGGTAGTCGAAAACAAAACAAAGTTCGCGATAACTGTACTCGATCAGATCGGCGCTGCGCGGCGTTGACCGGAAGATCTCTTCATCAAAATACGCCTTGTTCCCCTGCATAAAGAAGATCTTATCGCTTAGATACACCGCTGTAAGAGCAGTATCGGCGAACAGATCGCTGAGCGTCGTCAGCGGGAAGTATACCGCGCCGTTGACTGCGGTTATGTCAATCTGATACTTGCCGAACTCCAGATCGAGCGCGTTTTGCTTTCCCTCGACGACGATCTCGAAATCCTTTATATACGCCGCTTCGGGACCGTCGTTATCCGCGTCGGCTGCCGCCTTGGGAAAGAAGTCTTCAAAATTATCGAAATGAACGGTATCCTTCTCGGTATCGATCACCATTGTTTTTTCCGTCGGGCTCTTGACGGTATAAACGCCCTTGCCGCTCTCGGAGATCGAGAACTCCTTCTCTACGATCTTCCCGAGGTAATCCGTTATACTGACGTAAGGCATCGACGGCATATCGTCATACATGAGGCATTTCAGCTTGGCGGTATCCTCCATGCTGAACAGATACGCGTCGATCTCCTTCTCCGTATAGGCTCTCTCCGCCGCGGAAACGCCCGTCAGCGGCACTGATCCGATCAACAGGATCACCGCCATGATAAGCGCCGCGATTTTCGATAAGCTTCTCCGATTCTTCATTCTTATCTTCCTTTCCCGATCCGATATTTTCGTATGCGCGATCACGGATCCCTTTGACACGCCGTGATCACTGATTATAAAAACAGCAGACAGCTGTTACACTGCCTGCTGAGATG
>CAMVDB010000020.1 GCA_947166135.1 uncultured Clostridia bacterium
TTTTATCTCGACTGCAATTCTTTCTTTTCTTGTTTTCTTATCTTAATGATATTGGCTGTACTACCCGATCCGTTTAAAGCCGCGCGGCGCGAATCGCCTGAATACCCTCGTCCAAAACGGCGTGAACCACATCGAGATACGCAACGTGGATATCAACCCCCTTTCTCCGCAGGGGATCGACAGCCGTGATCTGCAATTCATCGAGCTGTTGATCCTGTATCTTGTGTCTGAGCCAAGCAAACAGCCGCAGGAGCTCGCGGTACAGAACTACAAAAACGCCGCGCTACTCGATATCGATAATGCAGAGATAACGACTCCCGACGGTGAAGTACTCCGTGCACGGGAGGCGGGGCTTCGTCTTCTCAAAAGGATGAGGGCGTTTTATTCGCGCGGTCAATACGCCGCTGCCTATTCCGCGAGCGACATACTGGCTTATCAGAAGAATAAACTGACTGTAAAAGGCGCGCGCTATGCCGATCGGATTGCAGAGCAAACAGATAAAACATCGTTACTGTTCTGACTTGCAACCGAACCGCAATTGGCATATAATCATGTTAAGATGTAAAGCAACAGGAGAACAATGCCATGAAATACAATTTTACCACAATGCCCGATCGAAGCGGAAAAGACGCGCTGGCGGTCGACGCGATCGGCGCGAGCGTCAGCTGGGCGATAGCGCCGACCGCGCCGAAAGCGGGCTTCTCCAAGATCCCGATGTGGGTGGCGGATATGAATTTTGCGACCGTGCCGACGATCCCGCAGAAGATTATCCAAAGAGCGGAGCATCCCTTATACGGTTACTATATCCCGACCGACGAATACTACGATTCCATCATCCGCTGGCACAAACAGCGCAACGGCGTTATCGGATTAAACAAAGGGGATATCGGATACGAGAACGGCGTACTCGGCTGTGTCAGCTCAGCGATCCAAGCGTTTACCGCTCCGGGTGAGAGAGTGCTCCTTCACAGCCCGACCTATATCGGCTTTTCCCATGTGCTGGAGGATACCGGCAGAGTCGCCGAGCTCAGCCCGTTGAAAAAGGATACGAACGGTATATGGCGCATGGACTATGAGGATATGGACAGGCGGCTTCGGACGAACCATATTCATCTTGCGATCTTATGCAGCCCGCATAATCCTTGCGGCCGCGTCTGGACGAGGGAGGAGCTCGAAAAGGCGATGGAGGTATACCGACGCAACGATTGCTTCGTGATCTCGGACGAGATATGGTCGGATATCCTGCTCAACGGGCATAAGCATATCCCGACGCAAAGTATCTCCGTCGACGCGAAGAGGCGAACCATCGCCGTCTACGCTCCCAGCAAGACCTTTAACCTCGCAGGGCTGATCGGCAGCTATCACATCATCTACGACAGCTACCTGCGCGACAGATTACTGCGACAGTCCGCGATGAGTCACTATAATGCGATGAACGTTTTGTCCATGCACGCGCTGATCGGAGCGTATCAGCAAGAGGGACACATTTGGGTAGACGAACTGTGTCAGGTGCTGTCCGACAACGTCAACTACGCGGTTGATTTTATCCGTGACAACTTCGACGGTATAGAGGTATCCAAGCCCGAGGGGACATATATGCTGTTCCTGCACTGTGGAGCCTACTGCAAGGCGCACGGAATGACGATCGACGACCTAATCCAAAAGGGCTGGGATGTCGGCGTGGCGTGGCAGCAGGGCGCTCCTTTCCATGACCCGTGGGGCATCCGCATGAATCTCGCATTACCGCATACTATTGTCAAAGAAGCGATGAAACGGTTGAAGCAGTATGTCTTTTAGGATAATTTAGCATTAAATAAGGATCCGACCCCCGAAAGTTAGTTTTTGGTCTAACTTTCGGGGGTCGGGACATTACCGGGCGACAGCCCCATCGGAATGAATTATGATCATTGATACTAAGCACGGAACAACACGATCATCTGATATCGAGATAATCGGCAAAGCCCGTGATGTTGAAGATCTCCATGATCTTCTTATTCACGTTCTTCATCACCAGACCGCCCTTGCTCTCTAAGGTATCGTTTACGTTCAGGATCGCTCTGAGCGCCGCGGAGCTGACATATTCCACACCCGCCATATCGAGGGTCAGGGTATCGTGAGATTCGACCAGCTCGTTGATCTTGCTCTCGAATTCCTCTACGGTCACATGATCGATCTTTCCCTCGGGAGCGACCACGGTCATTCCGTTTTCTTCATAAACCTTGATTGTCATGATAGATTCTCCTTTATATCAGTTTTCTTCAGCAGATCGCTGAGGATTTGGTTACCGACTTCATTGAATTCCTCGTTACGCATAAACATCTGCATACCGAGAAGCTGTTGTCTCGAATAGGAATTCTTTAAATATTCCGTAAATTCCGCAGGACTGAGCGTCTTGCGTTTTTCTGCGTCGAGGGGATTTGCTCCGCGGAACAGAGAGAAGAAGATATTCGTCCAGTTGTCGCAATCGTTCCCGAATTGACAATCAAATTCAGCCTTTGCGTCCCGATCGCCGGCGATCAGCCTGTCGTGAGTCTTACTGCGCTCGTAAAACGCGGAGAGCTCCTGCTCATCGTCATATACACAGCCCTTCTCCGTACGGAGTATGCGATGGGGCTTTGCCGTAAAGCCGCTGTCGCCGATCTCCAGCTCCAGCACCAAGCCCTCCGCCAACAGCGGCGTGACATCGGGGCGGAAATGGAAGCAGAAATTGCCCTGACCATAGAGGAGATAGGCGCCGTTATAGCGCTCCTCCTCCCCTATCGCGTGCGTATGCTGCGAGATCACGACATCCGCACCGTTATCCGCCATGCGGTGGAACCGTCTGCGCATCGTATCGCTGTTGAAGTGCGTTCCCTCTATACCGCCGTGATACAGCACGATCAGGAAATCACACCGTTCCCTGAGCGCCTTGATCTCCCGACATACGCAATACTCATCATAGAGATTCACGCCGGGATGATCCGCGCGCGGAGCGTTCTCAAACCTTTCGGTCGTATTATACAGAATGATCCTCCTGCCGTCGGCGTCGATCTCTGCAAAGCTTTTAACGGAATCTGCGTTCTCACCCCAGCCGAGCCAACCTATGCCGTTCTCCGACAAGGTGCGGCAGGTATCGAGAAAACCCTGTCTGCCATAATCCATGGAATGGGTATTGCCTAAGGCGGCGTAATCGATGCCGAGCTTTTTGACGGCGCTGATCGTAGACATCGGCGCCTTGATGCAGGGACCGACCTTCTCGATCGGCCGATCGCTGTCGGTAAAGCATCCCTCAAAATTACATAAGCGGTAATCTGCAGAAGCAAACAGGTCGCACAGCCTCTCGCCGAACAGCGCACGGGCGTCACCTGCCGAGAACAATTCATAGTTACAGGGCATCGGGAGCAGATCGCCCGCAATAATGATCCGGGTATTCTTCATAGTCGCTCCTTCCTGTTAAAAATCCTTCTCGATCGTCAGCACGTTCTGTCCGTTTTCATAAACATATCTGACGTCGCTCATCAACTTCTTGATGATAAATATGCCCAACCCGCCGGGCTTCCGCTTATTCAGCGCAGAGATCACGTCGGGTTCCTTCGCGTGAAGCGGATCGAACGGAGGGCCGCTGTCCCTGAACACGACCGTCATCCTGCGATCACGGCACTTGGTCAGGATCTCGATCTCGCCGCCGCCCTCATAAGCGTACGAGTCGATGTTGGCGAGGATCTCGGAAGTCGCGAGCGTCATATCGCCGAGCGTATCTTCGTCACAGCCCGCCTCTCTACATTTCTCAATAATATATTGCGTTACGCTGTCAAAGCTCTCTTTGTTGAGGAAAAAGGTCTTCTGCTCGGGCTGATCGACCGTTAAATATGAACGGAAGAACAACGTCAGGAGCGTTGCGTCATCGAGATGCTCGCCTCCGTTCTCAAACGCAAAGACCGCTCTTCGCAAAGAGCGCACCAGCTCCTTCTGATCAGCTTCTTTCACAGATCCTATAACCTCCAGAAGCCTGTCATCACCGAAGAAGCTGCCGTCCGGAGACTGCGCCTCCGTCACGCCGTCGGTATAGAGGATCAGCTTATCGCCGGGCATGAGTTTGATGCGATTCTCTTGATATCTCACCAGTCGTTTCCTGCCGAGGACAAAATTCGACTTTGTACGCAGAAACTCCGGTGCCCCGCCGTTGCGGATCAGGACGGGGTAATTATGACCGGCGTTGGCATAAAACAGATTGCCTGTCGTCAGGTCAACGATCCCCAGCCAGCTCGTCACAAAAAACTTAGCGGGATTAGACTGCTGTAAATAGCGGTTCGTCAGCTCAAACACCTTATCCACGGCATGATGCGCCTGAGCATAGACCTTGATCAGCGTTTTTGAAAGCGTCATGAACATCGCCGCCGACATACCGTGACCGGAAACGTCGCCGATCACGATCGCCAGGTGGGATTCGTCGATCAGGAAATAATCGTAAAAGTCGCCGCCGACCTCCGCGGCAGTTTTCATCTCGGCATAGATCGCGTAGGAATCGTTGTCGGGATAATCCGCGGACAGGATCCCCTCCTGGATATCGCGCGCGAGATCCAGCTCCGTTTGTGTGGAGAGTGTTTTTTCCGTCAATTCTCCCTGATGTACGATCACTTTTTTGATATTCGAAGAAAGATAGACAGAGAATATGACCAGCGCGATCGCTACGATCAGCAGGAAGCCACGCCCCTCAAACAAGGTGACTACGTTTGGATCGGAAAAATCAAAACCTACGCTTAAAAATGACCAAATATTGGAATTGAGCTCTCCGTTACTTTTGTAGATCGGCTCCAGCACGCTCATGATACCGATGTACATCATAAAAAGGCTGATCACACCGGTCAAGGCGGAAAAACGCGGACGCAGGTAAAAACAGTTGACAAAGGGAAGAAGAATAAACATCAGCGGCAGCACGGACGTCAGACCGCAAAGCATAAAGATCGCGAACAGCATCACGAGATTGTTGACGTACTTGATCCACGGGTAATTCTTCTTATAAAATACCGCGTTGATCACGATCCCGATCAGCATAGCGCCGCCGCCGATTCCGCCGAAGAAGAAGCGGGTGGTATCCCATGTGTTGACGAAGAGGTAGATCAGGATCGCCGCTTCAAAGGCGATCATCAACAGCATATAAGCAAGGTTCACGCGCTGTTCGGTAGTTTGAAGCAACTCAACAACATAAGCGGAATAACCCTGCTGTTTACCTTTTTTTCTGATAGGATCCACCTCCCGTTCAATAATCGACGGCGACGTTCGTTACGTTGAAGCCCAGTACACGATTATAGTCGACCGAGGAGCTGAGCATCCGCATGAGCTCAAGACCCGTGATTCGCTTACCGCTGTTATCGATATAATCGGTTGGGTCGAACTCCGCGCCGTCGTCACGCAGACGAACGTTCACCTTATCGGGGAACACGCGAACGCATACGTCGACCGCGTTGCTGGCGCCGGACGTCGAGTAAACGGCGATATTGTGACAGAGCTCCTCTACCGCTACGCCGATCGCGTTGACGGTATTCTCGGGAACATGATTCTTCTCACAAAACGCCATCGTCTCTTCCGAAGCGTGGATCGCCTGAGGAATCTCGTTCTTGATCGAGAAGTCGTACACCACGCCTTCCTGTTCCTCGATACCGAGGATATTCTTCTTGTGCTGAACCTTCTTGCTGATCAGCATCGCGATCAGCGTGATGGCGACGGTCAGCGCCTTGGATACAGGGAAAGATAACCAGAGCCAGTAGATATCGTAATGAGCGAACCAAAACATCAGCGGAACGATGGTCAGCACACCGTCGAGCATGACCAGCAGGTTGGCAAGTCCTCGCTGTTTTGTCGCCTGGAAAAATGTTCGCATGACATAAATGACCGCTAGTATCGGTATATTAATGGAGAAGATACGGAAGGTGAGCGCGAAGATCTTTGTCACCGCGGGCTCCGTTAAGCCGTAAAGCGCCGCCAGCTGGACGGGGAACAATTCGGAGATCACCAGTACGAATACCGAGAGCGCTACAGTGAAAATCATGCCGTAGCGCAGCGTGAGCCGCTGACCGTTGGAATCCTTCTCTCCGTACAGCGCGCCGAGGATCGGCAGCAGCGTCATGGAAGCGCCCTCCACCAGGATGAACGCGAGGCTGTTCAGCGAGAAAGAGACAGAGGCGATCTTACCGCCCATAACGCCGGTATAGGTAAGGATGATCGCGTTCGTCAGATACAAACGCAGGAAGTTGCAGACATAGATCAGCGCGGACGGCAGACCGACGCTGAAGATCTTGCCGAGCGACTTGAGCTGCTTCAGTGCGGCACGGGTGAAGTGTACCGTACGTTTCTCCGACTTGAAGTAGATCAGCGTCAAAGCAGCGCCAACGACATAGCCGGTGATGGTCGCCCAGCCGGCTCCGGCAACGCCCCACTTAAAGATCGCCATGTAGATATAATCGCAGATCAGGTTGATCACGTTCGCGACGATCGGCAGAGCAGTCGCAAGCTTACGCAGTCCGTCGGTCCTCGCGTAGGCGGCGGTCTGGTTGACCACGGCGACCAGCGGGGTCAGGATCCATAAGGGCAGGAGATAATCGACCACATAGCCGACCAGCTCCTCCTTCCCTTGCGCGAGGAGTTGAGCGGTCGGGGTCATCACGGCGATACCGATCACGGAAAGGATCACCGTCGAGAGTACGCCTGCCCAGAACGACAGGGTGAACACCGAGTCGGCGGACTTTTGGTCACGCTTACTCTTGTGGATAACAGAGAGCGTATTGCCGCCGAAGGTAAACAGCGCGATCGGAATACTGCGCAGGAACACAATAGAGGTCGTCAGGTTGATCGCGTAGAGCTGTACCGTGCCGAGGAGCTGACCGACCATGATACCGTCGAGAATACCGGAAAGGTAGGTGGAGGCGGTCATCGCCAGGGTCGAGATCAGTAGGATACGATACTTTTTATTCAGAAGAGTACCGGTTCGTTTCATTGTATCAAGCCTCTTTTAACGTTTCAGGTTGTCCTTGCGGAAGAAGAGGAAGCCGCGCAGTACGTTGATAAAGTCGTTGACGTATTTCTCGTTGCTGGCGTTCCAGAAGAAGCCCATACGGGCGAGGATCTGAGTCGTGAAGTGCGATCTGCACGGAATCGCAACGATCTTCTTACCGTGGGCGGTATTCATATATGCCGTCATGCTGGAGAGGATCGCCGCCTTGTCGGGATCCTTCTGCGCCTCGTTCAGCGCCTCGGCAAAGGCTTCATATTCAACGAACTCGATGTTGTTGCCGCTACGGTTCATCTGGAGGATGATATCCCCCAGCGGGAGCGTATGGTTATTGACCGCATTGTATACACAGCATGCCTTCGGGGTCTTGGCGAGCATCAGGAAGGCTTCGCAGGAGCGGTCGATCGGGCCCATGCAGACCTGGTTCTCGATCATCGAGTAGGGGAAGCAGCCGAGCAGGCTGTAGGAGCGCAGTCTGCCCATAAAGTTGTTGGTGAGGAAATTGATCTGGAACTCGCCGTCGGACTCACGCGCGGCGAGCGTACCTACACGGATGACCTTTGCGTCAAGACCGTCAGCGGCTGCCTCCAGCACCATACGCTCGCCCATGAGCTTGGATGAGGTATATTTATTATCGAGCGACTGGCCGAAATAGAGCGACTGCTCGTCCAGCTCTCTGCGGCCGAGCTTGGTGATATCCTCGGTGGTGCCCGATACGGAGACCGTAGAGAAGTGGATCAGTCTCGCGCCGATCTTCTCACACAGCTTCACGCAGTTGACAGCGCCGCCGACATTGATATCCTCGATATCGGTGCCGTTACTGAAATGCTTGACATTCGCGGCACAGTTGAACACCGTATTGATCGGGAGCTCTTCCATCTGCTCGAAGTATTTGTAATCCGTGACGTCGCCGTTGAGTACCTCAACGCGCTCCGCGAACTCCTTCTCCAGATCGGAGCCGAAGTAATAGAAGACGATGTTCTCCAGACGCTCGCGCGCGGTGTCGAACTTGCCCTTACGGATCATACAGTACGCCTTGCCGCTCTCACGCCTGAGAAATTCGGCGAGCAGATGAGCGCCCATGTAGCCGGTCGCGCCGGTGATCAGCACGTTGCCGAGCTCGCGCAGAGGCTCGCTCTTGAACGCTTCTACGGTATTATTCGCGAGCAGCTCATCGATCTTCGAATAATCGTAATCGTCAAAGTCGAAGAGTTTATTTGTATCGTTGACCTCGCCGTCCTTGAACAGCTCGGCGAGAGCACGAGGGGTCGTATATTTGAAAATATCGCCGTAAGTGATCTCGAAGCCGTTTTCGGAAGCGTCGAGGACGACGGAGGTGACGATCAGCGAGGTGCCGCCGATCTCGAAGAAGTCGTCGGTCGCGCCGACGCGGTCGAGGTTCAGCGCCTTCTTGAAGGATTCGCAGAAGAACTCCTCCGTCGCGTTAGCGGGCGCGACATACTCGCCGAGGGTAACAGGTACGGGATCGGGCAGGCGCTTGACGTCGGTCTTGCCGTTGGCGGTCATGGGCATCTCATCCATCTGGAGATAAGCGGTCGGTACCATATAATGGGTCAGGTGCTTCTTGAGCTCGCTTCTCAGCGCGTCGATATCGATCTCGGTGTCGGCGGTAAAGTAAGCGCAGAGGTTATCCTGACCGCTGAGCTTGCGGATGATGACCGCGACCTTCTTGATGTGCGGCTGAGCGGCGATCAGACCCTCGATCTCACCCAGCTCGATACGGAGACCTCTGAGCTTGACCTGGTTATCCAGTCTGCCGAGGATATGGACGTTGCCGAACTGATCCCACTTGGCGTAGTCGCCGGAGCGGTACATCCGCGCGTTGTCGTATTCCACGAACGCTGCGGCGGTTTTCTCGGGCAGGTTCTTGTAGCCCTTCGCTACGCCTATTCCGCCGATGTACAGCTCACCGATCACGCCGTAGGGGGCGGGATCGCCGAACTTGTCGACGATGACCTCGTGATAGTTGAGCAGCGGTCTGCCGACAGTGACGTAGTCCGCGTTCGTCAGATCAGCCGCGTTACAGGAGACTGTGATCTCCGTCGGGCCGTAGGTGTTGATGATCCTGATATCCTTCGAACACTCACGGATCGCGTTGCGAAGCGCGATCGGATAGCCCTCGCCGCCGGACATGACCAGCTTGCACTTCGCAAGCGCGTTTTTGAACGGTTCGAAGTCCATATACTGCTGTAAGCGGGAGGGGGTCGCGTTGATACAGTCGACGCCGTACTGCTCCATCAGCTGAGCCAGCGCACGGGGATCGTTCATCTCATCCTCGGCGGCAAATACCAGCGTCTTGCCGTTGCAGAACGCCGCGGTATGCTCCTTAAAGGACATATCGAAGGAAACGGTCGTGACAGAAAGATAGGTCGAGATATTTTCCTTGAGATAATGGATATGGGTATTCGCGGGGTGCGGGTTCAGATAGTTGCAGATACCTTTATGGCGCAGCATGACGCCCTTGGGCTTACCGGTAGAACCGGAGGTATAGATCATGTAGCTGAGGTCTCTGTCGCTCATCTCCACGTCGGGATTTTCCGTGTTGTCGCCGGTCAGGATATCCGCGACATTGATCGCCTTTTCGGCGGGATAATCCGCGAGCTTATCGGCGGTGGTGATGATGAAGGATGCCTCGGAATCCTCGATGATATGATTGATTCTGTCGGCAGGATACTGCGGATCGCAGGGAATGAACGCCGCGCCCGCCTTATTCACGCCGAATAAGCAGGCGAAGAAGCAGCTCTCTCTGGGCAGGAGCAGTGCCACGCTGTCGCCGGTCCTGATACCTCTGTCGATCAGGTTATGGGCGACGATATTTGCCCTTTCGTTCAGCTCGCGATAGGTCAGGGTCGCGTCCTTCGCAATCAGCGCAGTCTTGTCCGCATTCTCGGCGGCACTGCGCTCAAAGAGCTTGTGCAGTAAGGTCTCAGAGAGCTTCGCGGTCGCCTCGGTCTTGAAGGAATCGAGCTGAGCCTTCTGTACATCGGGCAGCGCGAGCGCCTCGCGGACGGTTTTTGCGCTGCTGCCGAGCAGACTCAGCGTATGCTGCAACTGACCGATGAAGTTCTCGATCACGGCGTCCTCGAACAGCTCGGAGGAATACTGCACCATGAAGTGCAGACCCTTCGCGCCCTTACGAATGACGATACCGATATCCCGGCTCATCTTCTGCAGCGGTGAGTAAAGCTCCACGCTCAGTCCGTTACGATCATAAGCAGGCGGATTCCACATGAAGTTCACGCTGACGTCAAAGATCGGGTTACGGGACTCGTCGCGCTGCTTGACAAATTCGCCGACGACGTCCTCAAACGGCAGATACGCGCCGTAGGTCGCGTTGCGAACAGCGGTGCTGACGGAGCTTAAGTAGTCATTAAGTGATGAAGCGCGCTGCGGCTTCACGCGGACGGGCGCGGTATTGACGAACATACCGATAACGCTGTCCGCGTCGGCGGGGCGCATATTGGTAGGGATACCGAGCACGACGTCCTCGGACGCGGTATACTTGCCCAGTACCATCGAAACAGCGGAAAAGATCAGCTCGAATTCCGTCACGCTGAAACGGCGCGCGGTGTTGTCGATCGCCTTAAGCTGTTCGTTATCGTAATCAAAGGTGATCTCTCTGTCGGAGAGCGGGTGGACCTTGGGGCGCTTGCCCTTGATGGGCATTTCGTTCACGGGAACGCCGTCCGCAAACAGCTCATGATAGAACGCCATACCACTCTCGTACTTTTCATTCAGGCTGTCATCATACAGGTCGGAGAGATCGATCTCGGCGGCGGTCACTTCGACGCCGTTCAAACCGTCGATCAGCTCCTTGACAAAGGTCTTGGCGGAGCCTCCGTCAAAAGCGATATGATGGATCGCCATGTGCAGGATGATACTGCCGTCTGCGACCGCGTAGAGGGTCGGACGGACAGGGATCGCCGTGTTGAGATTGAAAGGCACGGCGTAGCTGTCAACGATCGTAATGACCTCGTCGCGGGATGCGGCGGTCTTTTCGACGATCTCGGGAAGCTTGTCGGACAGGATACGCACCGGCAAGCCGTTCTCTTCACCGTAATAGGAGGTGAACGCCTCATGCGCCGCAAAAACGGCATTCAGCGATCTCTTGATCGTTTCCATATCGGAGCCCTTGATGACGGCGGCGATATTGAGGTTATAGACGGTAGAATTCTCGTTGAGCTTCTGCTCCAGATACATGCCTCGCTCGGAGGGAGTCAGCGGATAAACCCTGACCTTTTTGTCCTTCTTCACGCGATCCTTGCGGCTCGCCTTTTGGATCAGCATGCGCTCGATCATGCGGGGCGACTTGCCCGAGAAGATATCGGCGGTCGTGATCTTATAGACGCCGCATTTCTCCGATACCATCGCGCACTTGATCGAATCGCCTCCGAGGGCGAAGAAATCGTCGTCGACGCCGACGTTCTCGATACCGAGGACCTCCTCGAAGGCGGCGCAAAGCGCCTTCTGCATATCCGTCTCGGGCGCGATGTATTCATTCTTGAAGCTGCCTGCTTCGGGAGCGGCGAGAGCGTTCCGGTCGAGCTTACCGTTTGCGTTAACGGGGAGCTTGTCGAGCTTGACGAAGAATGCGGGGATCATATACGGCGGGAGCTTCTGTGCGATCGCTTCCTTCAGCTCGTCCGGATCGACAGGCTCGCTCTCGACATAATAAGCGACAAGATAAACCTGACCGTACTGATTCTTGAAGTCCTTCAGCGCAGCGTCGCGGACGCCTTCGGTACGCTTGATGATCGCTTCGATCTCGCCGGGCTCTACGCGCTGACCGTTGATCTTCACCATCCAATCCTTACGGTTGAGATAGATGATATTGCCGTCGTCTCCCTTTCTGACGATATCGCCGGTCTTTAAGAGCTTCTTAAAGCCGTCACACTCGAAGAAGGGATTATCGACAAAGGTCTTAGCGGTCTGTTCGGGAAGATTGTAGTAACCATCGGCAAAGATGCCCGCGATGCAGAGCTCGCCTTCCTCCGCTTCGTTTCCGTTTTCATCAAGAATATATGCATGAACGTCCCCGATCGTCTGACCGATCGGCGTATTCTCATAGGATTTATCGATCTTGAACGCGAGTACGGCGCCCGCGGACTCGGTCTGGCCGTACATGACGTAGATCTCGAAATCATCGCTGTAGGTATCCGACACGCGCTCACTGCCCGTAAAGACGGTCTTCAGGGAATCGCCCTTCTGTTTGAAGACCTTGAGCATCTTCGGGCTGATAAAGGTACGGTTGATCTGATTCTCCTCGATATAATCCGCCAGCAGGATCGGGTCGCGCATCGCCTCGAACGGCATCAGATATGCCGTGATACGCGCGCAGAGAGGCGCAAAAACGCCCTGTACCGACGCGACGAAGGTAAACGGAGCGCCCAGCGCGGCGTGTGCGCCTGCCGGGGTATTCGCGTAATTGACATAACGGTTCACGGAATCGGTGATACTCGCGTGAGAGTGCAGAACACCCTTAGGGTTACCGGTAGAGCCCGAGGTATAGATCAGCAGCGACGGATCGGCGGGATCGGGCGTCACAGTCTGTGCCAGCGGTTCTTCGCTCTCGATACCTCGCAGAAACTTCGCATTGATCACGGTTTTTGCACCGCAGTTATCACGGATAAACGCAAGACGTTCCTCGGGGTAATTCGGAGAAAGCGGAGCGAACGCCGCGCCTACCATCCAGACCGCATACATCGCGGCGATGTACTCTTTATTACGCGGAAGCTCGATCGTAACGAAATCGCGGCGCGAAACACCCATGCGGCTCAGCTTCGCGGCGATCTTTCGCGCGTATTCGTCGAATGAACGGTATGTGAAAAAGTTGTTCTCTCCCTGATCGACGATGATCGTCGTATCGGGATAACCCTTGACATTGTTTTGAATTTGGCTGATCAAATCATACATGGCGCTCTTTCCTTTCTGTTAGCTCAAGTTGCAGATCCGGTCGGATCGGACAGATCTTTTGATATTCACTCTTTCGTATTTGACAAGAGTTAAAAATGATAAATGATAAAGTATTTGCCGAAAACATCTCCCGATAGGTGAAGAGAGGAACGAATAATTACTTATATAGTACATCAAATCAAGACTTTTTGCAACAAAAAGTATAGTGACAAAGTCATATATTTCACTGCAAAAAATGAATGTTTTTCTTCGGTATTACTGTAATTACTCACTGTCAAGCATTCCGAAAAGACGATCGATTCCGCGCACGGAAAAGCCCGCCGCAGAAGATGTTCTTCCGTGGCGGGCGTGATTATTCTGTTAGATCGCTGTTTTTGTAAATGATATCGGATCAGCCGACCTGATCGGTCTTGATGTCGTAGGGAATGGGCATACCCGCGATCGCGCGCTGAACCCATGTCGCGTCCATGACGTTGATATCATCATCCTCGTCGACGTCGGCAGCCTCCTCAACAAAGCCGTCGAACACGATACCGACGATATAGCGCTGGATCCATGTAACGTCCATGACGTTCACATCGCCGTCGCCGTCAACGTCGCCCAGGTTGACGCCAGGCGTGATGACCGCCTCGGTCGCGGGAGCGGCGGTGGGCTTGGGCGTGGTGGGTGCTGCCGTTGCGGGAGCAGAGGTGGGCTTAGGCGTAGTGGGAGCTACGGTTGCGGGAGCGGAAGTAGGAGCTACCGTTGCGGGAGCAGAGGTGGGCTTAGGTGTGGTGGGCTGTACTACAGTGCCGGGGGTGAACGCCTTACCGATACGCGCCATCGGGACGGTGATATGATCCTCGTCCTCCTTCTCAGCGGAAGAGGAAGGATCGGCGGAGTAGGGCTTAGCAGCGTTATCGGACATGGACAGGTCGTAGGGGAGGGAGTCCATACCGGAGGTGCCGAAGGTGGAGACCTTCATGATACCGATACCGTTGGTCTCGATATCGGCAGCGGAGATATCTAAGTTCTTGAGCGGGATGGAGATCTCATAGAACATATCCATGCTCGCCTTATGACCCTTGGTGTAGAAATCGGTCAGGGTAGCGTCGACAGCGTCGCCTGCCGTACGGCCGTTGTTGCCGCCCGCTTTGTTGATACCCATCAGCGTACCGGAGAGGGTCTTGCCGTTGCCCCACTTGATGCTGATGCCGGACTGAGCGCCTGCGAGTACAAGGTCATCGGGCATGAGCTGACCGTCGTCGTTTGCGGTATAGATGAAGGGACCGTTCGAGGCGTTGGTGGAGTAGGCGATCACGTGATCCGCGTGCGCGTCGAGGGTCGTACCGGTCGCCCAGAGGGTGCCGTCGGCAGTCTCGCCGTGGTTGATGTTGCCTTCGCCGGAATAGATGTACATAAAGACGGGCAGGTTGTAGATCCAGAGGTTGCCCTGCGTCAGCGGGAAATTCTCGCCGGGAGCGACAACGTCCTGAACGTTCGCCATCTCATACATGATGTAGAGGTTGGTGTCATCCCACGCGGCATACATCGCGTAGTCGTCGATCGGGATCTCGTGCATCGACCATGCGGCATAGACGCGGGGATCGTCGTTTGCTACGCCCTGAGCGATCAGCATGGAGCTGTCCCAGTCGGACTTGTCGCCGTCAACGGTGATGGTCTTGCGCTTACCGTAGCCGTTGTTCGGGTTGGTAGCATAGTTGCCGGTGAGAGCGGGAGCGGTGCTGCCGTCGGAATCCATACCGCCGGAGGTTCTCTTTTTGAAGGTGAAGCTCTTGTTGACGGTACCGTAGCTGTTGGTCGCGCTGATATCCAGCTGGATGGACGCGCCCTCGGCAACATCGGCGCCGAGCGTCAGGTTGACGGAGCCGTTGATTGCGAGATGAGAGCCGTTATTGATGGTGTAATAGGCGGAGGTCGCGTCGGTGACGGTGATGGTCACGTCGACGGAATCCTTGAAGCTGCCGCCCTCTTTGGAAACGGTGATGACCGGTACCGGGTCGCTGCTGTAATCTTCCCATGTCCTCTTGGCGTAATCAAAAAGCTTGTTGCCGCCGGGGTACTTCAGGTCGTCAGTCTGACCGCTGCCGTTGAAGATGATCATATCGAACTTGTCGCTGGGGACGGTGTAACAGTACACGTCGGTCTCACCGTCGACCTTGGTCATCTTGACGCCGGGCCATGCCTGGTTGTTCTCTTTTGTGGAATCGTTCCACATATAGCAGTTAGGGGTGAAGCTTGCACGACAATAGACTTTATCGCCGGCTGCGGCGGAAACATTCACGGCGGCGACAGCTGCGCTTGAAACCACCAGAATGACCGCGAGGATAATAGCGAGTAATTTCTTTGAGATTTTCAAAAAATCCCCTCCTTTTCAAATGTTAATCAATCCATTAAATAACAGTCATGAGCAAGTTTTGTTTGATGATAGATGATTATGCCCGACTCTATTTCATTATTTATTATAAATGCTGAAAAGACAAATGTCAATAAATGACAAAGCTTCTTTCTACGATGAAGGGATCATTCGACCTTGTATGTCTTTTGAACAGGCGCTAAATATCACTTTAATACTCCGTCGTGATATGATCAACGTGATACATGCGCTTGAACTCATCGAGATCCTTATCCGAACGGATCAGCATGACCTCGGTGAAGCGCCCGCTCCTCTTATCGCGGAAGCCGGCGACCTTCTCACCGGTGCAGATAGAGGCGCGGATCGCGGGATACTGCGTCTCGGGATCGTATGAATCATCCTCAAAACGATTCCCCTTGTTCTCAAAGGCTTTCCTGAGCTTTGAAAATAATTCAGCCATTTGCATCCCCCTTTCCGACAGCTTTACGATAGACGATGATGACAAATTCGATCGGTGTGCTGAGGCTTTCACACGAGTTAAGACGGTTCATCCCCTCGGTCGGCGTGTGATAATAATACGGCGTCATTTGGAAGAGGGAGAGGATATCGTCACGGTTATCCAAAGTGATCTCACTGCGTACCCTGATCCGCTCGACCGCCGCCAATCCCTCTGCGGACGGCTCCTTCTCATCGTTGAGATAGGGTTCATCATATAGGATCTTCTTCAAACCGATCAGGTGATCTCTGCCCGGGATCGTGGTAAGGATCACACCGTCGTCCGCGAGGATACGCCCGAACTCCGCCGCGTGAAACGGCGCAAAAAGATGGAACGCCGCCTTGACCGCATAGTCGCATATCGGGACAGAAGCGATATTCGCCACAAAGAACGCGGCGCCGCAGCTGCGCTTAGCCGCAAGACGAACCATGTTCTTACTCAGGTCAAAGCCGTAGAAATCCCGCTCCAATCGCCCGGCAGCGTATGCGGTATAATAGCCTTCTCCGCAGCAGATATCCAGAACGCTGTCGCCGTCCGAAGAATAGCGGCTCAGGCACTCGGTAACGGCGCGCGCAAGCGGCTCATAATAGCCCTTGTTGAGGAAATCGCGACGGGATCGCGCCATCTCCTTGTTATCGCCGATAGTGTCGCCGCTTCGGTGGGCAGAGAGCAGGTTGACGTAACCTTCCTTGGCTATGTCGAAGCTGTGGCGGTTCTCACAGCGCCATGTTCTGTCCTCCCGGTACAGCTCCCGTCCGCAAACAGGACATTTCAAAATGTTCATACGATCACCGTCTTTCTGCCTTCAGTATATCATGTCACGGCTGATCTGCCAAGACTGAACCGATAAAATCCGCATAAATCGACTCAATACTTGCACAAGGATGGCTCGCGTAGTATAATAGCCGTAGCATAATGGGAAAGGAGTGAGCCGATGGGCGATAAAACCTCTGGCCGCATGGCGATCGTGGATCTATGGAAGTTCATCGCCGCCGTGATGATCATGGTGCATCATCTGTACGAGGTGGCGCCGGCGTTCGAAAGCCGCAACTACCCCGGATACTTCTCATGGATCTATGTGGAATTCTTCTTCATCCTGACCGGATACTTCACCTATCGCCATTTTGCAAGGAAAGATAAGAGAGAGGATGTGTTCCGCTCGTCCCTGTCCTATACATGGCAGAAATTCAAGCCCTTCCTCCCCTACACCACCATCGCCATCACCCTGCAATATCTGCTGTCGGCGCCCTACGGCGAGCTGATACGCGGAAGCTTCGGGAAATTCCTGTACAGCTTCGCAAACTTCCCCCTCGAGCTGATGCTCCTGGGTGAAGCGCATACCTCCGATCAGCGGCTGGTACCGATCTGGTTTCTGTCGGCGATGCTGCTGGTATTTCCCATCGTCGCGCTGATCTCTCAGCTGAAAAACAAATATCTGATCCTGATGATCTCGGGACTTTACCCGCTGTTCTACTACGGCAGGGTGAAGCTCGCGAACCGGGTATGGCCGGACGATCTGCTGAGAGCGCTGGCGGGTCTGCTGCTGGGCGTGTTCCTCTGTGTGCTGACCGACATGATCCGCGAGAGAAAGCTCATCCCGCAGGGAAAAACGGCAACGCGCCTGCTGACGGCGACCGAAATCGTCTGTATGCTGCTCGCGATGCTGTTCATCATCCGATCTGACAAGAGCCTGTGGCGCGTAATCATCCTGCTGTTTGCCTTCGGAATCTGTGTTATGCTGTCGGGCAGAAGTCTGACGTCGAAGCTCCGAAGTCCCGTGATCGCGTATCTTGGCAAGCTGTCGATGCCGATGTTTATATGGCAGTGGGTCACGGCGACCGGAATCAAGCGACTGAATCAGCTCATTCCGCTGTCGACAGGCGTGAGCGTTGCGATCTACTTCATCGGCACGCTGCTGATCTCCGCGCTGTCCTATCAACTGATCGAATACATAAACAAGAGGAAAAATCATGTATAAATGTGAAAAGCCTGTCGTCATCCTCGGCCCGATGGAGAGCGAATCGGCATGGCTGATACAACAATTAGAGAATCCGACCTTTACCGATATCGGCGCCTACCGTTATGCGAAAGGGACAATAGGCGGCTGTCCCGTCGTCGTATGCCGCTGTTATATCGGGGTGGTCAACTCCGCCGTCGCCGCGGCGCTCGCGATCGAGCGCTTCGATCCCCTGTGCGTGATCATACAGGGCACCTCGGGCGCGCATGATCCCGCGCTTCATCAGGGGGACATCGTGCTCGGAGAGCGCACCGTAAACATCGGGCGCTGGTTCACACCGCCCCGCGACCGGGGAACGGGTGTTGACACCGACCGCTGGGAGCCCCACGGCAGTGAGATCATCTCGATCGGTCCGGGGGAAGATACGATATTTCTGTACGGTGACAAAAGGATCCTGCGCGTCGCCGAGGATGTTCCCAACCCCATCGGCAAGGTGATCCGAGGGACGATCGGCGCGGCGGATATCTGGAACCGCGAGCTGGATATGCTCGACCGCCTGCACCGCGAGCTGTGCACCGAATGTGAAGAGATGGAAGGCTTCGGCGTGATGCAGGTCTGCGCTCAGCTGAACATCCCGTGCGCCGATATCCGCGTCATCAGCAACAGTGAATGGCACGAGGGAGAAGATTTCAACGAAAAATACGGCGAGGACTGCCAGATGTTTGTGCTGGAAGTCGTCCGTCGCCTGATTGCGCAAAAAGCGCTGTTATGATACAATAAACGTGTATTTTTGACCTTTTGGGAGGGTAATATGGAAAACTATCGCATCGAACGCGACTCGATGGGCGAGATGAAGGTGCCCGCCGAGCGTTACTGGGGCGCTCAGACACAGCGCAGCTTTCAGAACTTCCCCATCGGATGGGAGAAGATGCCCGCACAGATCATCCACGCCTTTGCCGAGTTAAAAAAAGCGGCGGCACAGGCGAATCATGAGTTAAAACCCGAGAAGATGACCGGAGAAAAGTGCGCTGCGATCACAGCCGCGTGTGACGAGATCCTCGACGGTAAACTGCCCGATGAATTTCCGCTCGCCGTATGGCAGACGGGCTCGGGTACCCAAAGCAACATGAACGTCAACGAGGTCGTCGCCAACCGCGGTAACGCGATCGCAGGAAAAAAGCTCCTGCATCCAAACGACGACGTCAATATGTCGCAAAGCTCCAACGACACCTTCCCCACCGCCATGCATATCGCCGCGGCGACAGCTGTCGAAAAGGAGCTTATCCCCGCGATCGACGTACTGACCGAAACCTTCAAGCGCCTTGAAAAGGAGAATGAAGGGATCGTCAAGAGTGGCAGAACACACCTGCAGGACGCAGTCCCCATATCCTTCTCACAGGAGATCAGCGGCTGGTGCGGGATGCTTGAGGCAGACCGCGAACAGCTCAAAAAGTCGCTCGAAGGTCTGTATCAGCTTGCGATCGGCGGTACGGCTGTCGGCACGGGGCTGAACGCGCCGAAGGGCTTTGGCGAGAAGGTTGCCGAAAAGCTCGCCGACA
This sequence comes from uncultured Clostridia bacterium, assembly GCA_947166135.1. GTDB lineage: Bacteria > Bacillota > Clostridia > Oscillospirales > Acutalibacteraceae > Ruminococcoides. The sequence continues at coordinate 19,291 of CAMVDB010000020.1, forward strand.
GTATGGGGATGCCTTTCGTCAGCAATCCCAACAAGTTCCATGCGCTGACCTCACTCGACCGCATGGTGTTCGCTCACGGCGCGCTGAAGGCGCTCGCGGCGGATATGATGAAGATCGCGAACGACATCCGCTGGCTCAGCTCGGGTCCGCGATGCGGTCTTGGTGAGATCTTCATCCCCGAGAACGAGCCCGGCTCATCCATCATGCCCGGCAAGGTCAACCCCACCCAGTGCGAATCGATCACAATGATCGCCGTACAGGTGATGGGCAACGACGCGACCGTCGGGATGGCGGCGTCACAGGGCAACTTCCAGCTCAACGTCTTTCTCCCCGTGACAGCGTACAACTTCCTGCAGAGCGCCAGACTGCTGACAGACGGCATCCTGTCATTCAACGAGCGCTGCGTCAGCGGTATCACGGCGAACCGCGATAAGATGAGTGAGAATCTCCACCGCTCGTTGATGCTGGTCACTTCGCTCAACCCCTACATCGGCTACGATAACGCCGCGAAGGTCGCTAAAAAGGCGCATAAAGAGAACCTCTCCCTCAAACAAGCGTGTCTCGAGCTGGGCTTCATGAGCGAAGAGGAATTTGACCGCGTATTCCATCCGGAAGAGCTGGTCTGATATGGTAAGGAAGGTATAGAAATGGACATCAGAGAAAAAAGCTTACAAAAGCACTATGAATGGCAAGGTAAGATCGAGGTCATCTCCCGCGCTCCCATCGAGAGCCGCGAGGATCTCTCCCTCGCCTATACGCCTGGCGTCGCCGAGCCCTGCATGGTCATACACGAGGATATCAACAAGAGCTACGAGCTGACCCGCCGCAGCAATCTGGTGGCGGTGGTAACAGACGGTACCGCGGTACTGGGACTGGGCGATATCGGCCCCGAGGCGGGTATGCCCGTTATGGAGGGAAAATGCGCGCTGTTCAAGGAATTTGCCGACGTTGACGCGTTCCCGCTGTGCATCCGCTCCAAGGATGTAGACGAGATCGTCCGCACCATTTACCTGCTGTCGGGTTCCTTCGGTGGCATCAACCTCGAGGATATCAGCGCGCCGCGCTGTTTTGAGATCGAACGCAAGCTCAAGGAGATCTGCGATATCCCTGTCTTTCATGACGACCAACACGGTACGGCGATCGTCGTCGCCGCTGCTCTGCTGAACGCGCTCAAGGTCGTCAAAAAAACCATCGACACGGTCAAGGTCGTCATCAACGGCGCCGGTTCGGCGGGCATCGCGATCGGCAGACACCTGCTGAATATGGGCGTGAAAAAATTGACGATGGTCGATCGCTTCGGCATCATCCGCGAGGGTGACGACGGTCTGAACGAGGCGCATGCCGCGATCGCAAAGCTCACCAACCGTGAAAAGCTCAGCGGTACGCTCGCTGACGCGATGGAGGGTGCGGACGTATTTATCGGCGTTTCGGCTCCGAATATCGTCAGCGAAGAGATGATCCGCTCGATGGCGGAGAATCCCATCGTCTTCCCTATGGCGAATCCGACGCCCGAGATCATGCCCGACAAGGCGAAGGCGGCGGGAGCCGCTGTCGTAGGCACCGGTCGTTCGGACTTTCCGAACCAGATCAATAATGTACTCGCTTTCCCGGGTATTTTCCGCGGCGCGTTGGACTGCCGTGCTTCGTGCATCAACGAGGAGATGAAGGTCGCGACCTCCTATGCCCTCGCTTCGATGATCCCCGACGAGGAGCTCTCGGCAGAAAACATCATCGTTTCAGCGCTCGACAAGATCGTCGGCAGAGTCGTAGCCGACGCGGTCATCAAGGCGGCACACGATACCGGCGTAGCGCGAATCTGATCTTGATATAGTAAAAGCTGACCTGTCACTTTTGCAGGTCAGCTTTTTGTCAGATTTATGAATACCCTTACGCCGCGGGCTGCAGTTCCTCGATCAGATAATCTTCTTCGCTTTCCATTGCCGTCAGAAGATCGTCATCGAAATCGAGCTGGCTGATCGCGAGAAACATGGCGCTGTCGGAACACTTCGCGCGTCCGTAGCTGCGGGAATTCTCTGCCAAACGGTTGTAAAATCTTGCATCATCAAACATAAAATCACCTCAATACTTATTACAGGCTCAGTAAGCATCTCCTGTGATTCTATGATAACGCAACATTTGTCCCATTAGCGGGACTTTGGATACACTATCCCGAACTATCCCGAAAAATATCGCTTTTTTCGTTCTGTACAGGTTGCATAAAGAATCCTTGTGTTTTTTGGTTTGCAAGGAAGCGTTGTTCGTGATAGAATACTGGTATTAATAAAAATAATGTAAGGGAATGTATGAAAAGAAGCAATCAAATCGGTGGACTCTACTTCATCATCCATCTGCTGGTGGAGATCACCTCGTTCTATGTAATAACCTGCTATATCAAAAGTCCGGTAATCCTGGGATTAAGCCTGCTGTACGACTTCGTCGCGTTCGTGATGCAGGGATTCTTCGGCTATCTTCGCGATAAGGGGCTTCGCGTGAATTTCGCTTTTGTCGGTACGGTTCTGACGACCCTGTCGCTGGTACTGCTGTATGTTAATCTGAACGCCTTCCTCGTGGTGACGGCAGTATCGCTCGGGAACTGTCTGGTGCATATCCACGGCGCAGAGTTGACGCTGAGATCCTCGAAAGGCGAGATCACCCCGAGCGCCGTATTCGTTGCGGGCGGATCGTTCGGCGTAGTGACCGGTAAGCTGCTCTCGACCTACGGGGTAGCTGTACCGTGGATCCTCCTGATGAACCTGCTGACCTTCGTTCCGATTCTGATCGCCGAACGGCTCAAGGCGGGAGACGGTGAAGAGAATCTGAAGGAATATCACTTCTCGAACGAGAAGATCAACGGGATCGCCGTGATCGCCCTCGCGACCTTTGTCGTTGTGGTACGCGCCTATATGGGCTACGGTATCCCGACCTCATGGAACAAGACGGAGCTGCAAACTATCGCGCTATACTGCTGTATGGGCATCGGTAAGGGACTCGGCGGCATCCTGACGGATAAGATCGGGATAAGGCTCACTGCGATCATCAGCACGGTAGCCGCACTGCCGTTCATGATCTTCGGCGCGAATGTGATGGCGGTATCGCTGGTGGGTATCACCTCGTTCAGCATGACGATGGCGGTCACGCTGGCCCTGATCGTATCGCGGCTTCCTAAATATCCGGGCGTTGCGTTCGGCTTCACGACGTTAGGGCTGTTTCTCGGCACGTTGCCGTTTTTCTTCTTCCGCATCCAGTCGGTGCTGACAAACAGTATCATCATTACTCTGCTGACCGTACCCTGTACCGTGATACTCTGTATTATATGCAGAAAGAAGAAGCCTGAGCCCAAACCCGACTGCGAATCGCTTCAAACGAAATAACATAATTCCGATAGAAAGGATGATTTATATGAACACCGCATTTTTTCTGACCTATCCGGCTGACGCCGTAATGCCTCCCGAGTATTACAACAATAATCAAGAACAGCAGTATGAAGAACCGCAGTATGTTGAAGAGAAACAGGATGACGCACCGGTAGAGACCATCGATGTTGAGGCTGCGCCCATAACACCCGCAAAGGAAGAAACACAGGCGCCCACAGAGGTACCCACCGCTGCGATTCAGGGCGGAGCAACAACAGAGACCCATGCTTCCGTCGCGGCTACCGAGGCACACTCCAAAACAGAAGCCCAGTACAGCGGCTTGATCCAGGCACTTTATATCGTGATCCCGCTGCTGCTGATCGCCTTGATCACCGTGATCATCATGCTGATCGTCAGCAAAAGCAAAAAGAAAAAGGCTGCCGCCGCTCAGCAATACATGAACGGCAACATGCCCTATAACGGCTATAACATAAATCAGCCGAATTACCCCAATAACGATAACGACCCCAAGGCGTGATGAACAGCGTTGTCACCTCTCTGCTGACGAGCCTCGGCATAACGCTGATTGCCGAACTCTCACTGAGCTTGCTGCTCGGAATCAGCGGGAAAGATCTCGCAATTATCGCGGCAGCAAACCTGCTGACCAATCCCGCAGTCAATTACTGTGCTTACTGGGCGATCTTCCTTTTCACCTATCGAAATCCTTACACGATACTGATCATCCTGATCCTGGAGCTTTTAGCCGTGTTCATCGAGTTCCTCATATACAAACCCCTGCTGCGATTCGAACGATTCGGCAAGCTGAAGCTGTCCTTTCTGCTCAACGGGGCGTCGTTCCTGGCGGGTATTATCGTAAGCATCATCATACGAATTGTATAAAGCCATACCTAAAAAATCCCCCTTCAATCGAAGGGGGATTTTTGATGGTTGATTATCAGTAAGAAACGTACTCGCCGATCGGATACTTGGTGGGCAGGTTGTTGAGGTAACGCTGGATGAAGGTCGCGTCGACAACGTCAACTTCGTCATCCTGGTTTACGTCAGCATTGGTGAGTGTTTCCATGACAGAAGCCTTGATCGGGATCTGAGCGCCGTAACGGAGGATGTAGGTTACGTCAACGATCTCAACCTCCTCGTTGCCGTCGGTATCGCCGAGAACAAACTGAGTAACAGGCTTGGTGGGATCGGTGAAGGAAGCTACGCCGCCGAGAACAGCGCCGTCCTTGACGATCTGACCCTTGTTGACGATACGGGTCAGCTTCTCGTCGGCAGCAGCCAGCGTGTACATGGTGGTACGGACTGTCGCATCACCGGGTGCGGTAACAACGTAATTAGAAACGATCAGCAGATCGTCATCGGAATCGAATACGAAGCCGTCGCCGATACCGGGAGTCGAAGCATTGAAGTCGATCAGACCGTCGCCGAGTCTGGCTACGGTGCGATCCTGCAGGATCGGGAACATGGTCTTGTTATCCTTAATAACGCTGTAGCTGTCGGTGGTAGCGGTGCAGGAGAGCTTGTCAGCGGTGAAGAACTGCTGAGCGCGGATGGAAGCGACCATCGCGCTGTCAATCGCCTTCGTAGCGTTAAAGGTGGAATATACGGTGAAGCTCTCGCCTACGTTGTAGGTCTTGGTGGTGGACTTGCCGTCCAAACCGATGATGGTGACTTTAGCGGTGTTCGATACAGGTTGAGTCGCCGGCTGGGTAGCGGGCTGAGTCGCAGGCTGAGTCGCAGGCTGAGTTGCCGGCTGGGTAGCAGGCTGAGTCGCGGGCTGAGTCGGGATGACGGGAGCGCCGGGATCGGTAAAGCTCTCGTGCAGGTCGACGTTCTTGCCGGACTGGGTCTGACCCAGATAGATGATCTTGGTAACCGCTTCGTCGGAAGCTACTAAGGTCTTGAGCTTGGTCTCGATGGTGGAATTGCCCGCCTTGAGGACCTTATAGTTGGTAACGATCAGCTTAGCGGTGTCGCCGCTGAATACAAAGCCGTTGTTGATGCCGGGCTTGGAAGCGTTGAACTTGATCGTGCCGCCGGCAGCGGAAGCATAAACGTCGTTGCCGAGAATCGGGAACACAGCGGTCTTGTTAACGAACTCGTTGGTGCTGGAGTTGACCTGATCGGTCAGCTGGAGCATCGAGGAATTGAAGGTCTGGGTACCCTCGACGTTCGCGACGTTACCGCCGTTGACGTCGGTGCTGAGCATGGTGTAAACGGTGAAGCTCTCGCCTACGTTGAACTCCTTGACCTCGCTCTTGCCGTTCGGTCCGATGATGGTGACCTTCGCGGTGGTTGCCGGAGGAACTGTGGGAGGCTCGGTGGGCTGCTGTCCGGGACCTGCGAAGGAGCCGTTGAGGTTGTAGCTCATGCCGGGCTCGGTCACGCCACCGAATACGATCTTGTCAACATCCTCGGTAGCGGCAGCTAAAACGATGATGCTGTTGGTGATGTCGGCATAGCCGTTGGCTACGACCTTATACTCGGTGCAGATAACCTGAGAATCCGCCGAATTGAACAGGAACGGGCTGTCTGTCGAGGGAGTAGAGGCAACATACTTGATGGTGCCGGCGGTCTTGGTGTTGGAGTAGGTGTTGCCGCGGGTCACGGGGAACACCTTAGCGGTATCGACGATAGAACCGTCGGCTACGGTGCTGGCAAGCTCCAGAACGGAAGTAGTATACTTCTGGACGCCCTGAACGGTAGCGATCTTACCATCGTTGACAGGGGTGTTCAGGTAGGTGTATACGGTGAAGGTATCGCCGATCTGGGCATGCATCTCCTCGGTCTGACCGTTGAGCTTATGAACGGTGATGTTCGCATAATCAATCGCGGGCATCGGGTTCTCAAAGGTAGCGGTACCTGCAACAGACTTACCGGACTGAACCTGACCCTTGTAGACGATCTTGGTCATCTCCATATCGCCTGCAGCCATGTTGACCAGCGCGTTCTTGACCTCGCCGGTGCCGGCAGCGGTTACCTTGTAGGTGGTAACGATCAGCTTGGAATAGGGAGAATCAAAGACATAAGCGTTATCCGGGCTGGGAACAGAAGCGTTGTAGCGGATCTCGCCGGCTTCCTTACCGTTCGCGATAACAGAACCGCTGATGATCGGGAATACGGAAGCGCTGTCGATGATATCGCCGTACTGAGCACCAACCTCATTCTGCAGAGACAGAACGCTTGCGGTATAGGTCTGGGTTCCCTGGATGGAACCGATCTTACCGCCGATCGAAGATGCGGAAGCATCGAGGGTGGTGTAAACGGTGAATTCTTCACCTACGGCGAATTCCTTGACGTTCGTGGAGCCGTCAAGGCCGTAGATGGTGATGGTCGCCTTGTCGTCAGCGGCACTGGTAGTCGCTACGCCCACAGTAAGCATTGCGGCGATCAACGCAACAACCATCATGATGCTTAAAAACTTTTTCATGTTAATCCTCCTTAGGAGATATTTTTAGACGATATAATAATAACATATATTTACCGAATATTCAACAATTATTGTTCATAGAATTTTACCCTTTCTTTTGTGTATATTGTCATATTTTTGTAACCGCGGCTTGGTTAATACGATGAAGATAAGGTCGAAAGCAAAGCAACCGGCGACAAAAATCCCCCTGCCGAAGCAGGGGGATGAAAGGTCAATAGAATCAGAGATTCTGACCGATCTTGTACGGGTTGATGTTAACGAGGAAGCGCTGGATGAGAGTAGCGTCAACTGCCTCGAGATCGCCGTTACCATCGACGTCGCCGCGAGCAATCATGCCTGCGTCGGGAGTGATGATGTTGGAGAGGATACGCTGCAGAACGGTTACGTCAACGATGTCGACCTCACCGGAGTTATCGACGTCGCCGCGGATACCCTCAGCGGGAGCCTCGGTGGGAGCCTCGGTAGGCTTAACGAGCTTCGGGATCACCAGAGAAGCAGCGGTGACCTCGACGTTGCCGGACGCGTCAGCGAACAGCTTGTCGCAGCCGGAGCACTCGTAGTGAGCCTTAGTACCCTCAGCGTCATAGGTTGCGGGAACTTCTGCAACGAAGGTCAGCGTATGGGTGATGATCGGGAGAGAAACGTGATTACGGCTGATCTCTTCACCGCACTCGGTGCAGTATACGACCTCATCATAGGTGGTGCTGTCGTGAGACACAACTTTGTTCTCCTCAACAGCCTCGCCGGGAGTGTGAACGTGAGGAGCCTCGGTGGGAGCTTCGGTCGGAGCGGGAGCCTCGGTCGGAGCCTCAGTCGGGACAGGAGCTTCGGTGGGAGCCTCGGTAGGAGCCTCGGTCGGGATGACAACATCGCCGGGGAGGGTAGATACGGTATAATCCCAGGTAGTCTCGACCGCGTTGGTAGTGAACGCGTCGTAGACCTGCTGCTTGGTCAGGCTAAGAGCCGCGCCGATATCGTCAATCATCTTCTGCTCGGTCTTGGTGGAGTAGATACGGGCATTCGCCAGACCCTGCTTGCCTTCTGCAACGAGGAAGTCATTGAAGACGCTCTCGCCGGTGGAGCCTGCGGGGTAGCAGGAACCGACGACATTACCGGTAGAGGTGATCTGGAGACGGGGACCGTACTGAGTGGGATCCAAACCCTCCCAGTAAGCGGGGATCGCCGTCTTGGAGCTGTCAACGGGGTTCTCAACCGTGTTCTCGGGATCGGCGTAACCGATATTGCCGAGGCAGGTGGTATCCATCATCAGATCGTAGGTCTGTGTGGAACCTAAGGTAAAGATGATGGCGTACTGCTCACCTTCCTTGAGGTTCATGCCCTTGCCTGCGGGATCGTAGGAGAAGATGCCGGTGAAGTTGCCCTCGGCGTCATTCACAGGGGTACCGTTGAGCTTTCTGGAGCCCCAAGCAATGGTGTCATCCTCACCGTTGACCAGCGAGTAGACATAGAAGCCGATCTTGCTCTTCGCGGTAACTTCCCAGCCGGACTTGTTAGCGTCGAAGTAGAGCAGGTTGGGTTCAGCAACCAGCTTATCAATCGTCTTAGCGGTGCGGGAGATCTCTTCGCCGCACTCGGTGCAGTATACGACCTCGTCATAGGAGCCTGCCTTCTCGAAGGAAGCGGGAACCATGTTCTCCTTGACAGCGTCAGCGGGGGTATGAGTATGGACATCCTCGCCGCCCTGATAACCTACGTGCACGCCGTCCTTGAAGTGATCGGGGTTGCAGCAGTTGTCTTCAACGGAAGTGAAGTTTTCGCTGTCCTCAGCGTAGCTGCCGTAGCAGCCGTTGCCGTAGTAATAGAACCACCAGGGATCGTCGGTTTTGTACTCAACAGCGCCGGAGAAATCGTTAACGCCGATAGCGTCGGGGTTGAAGATATAGATACAACCGTCGAAGGAACGGATGTCGTCCTCTTCGCTGACCCAGGGAGAACCCTCGGGCATGGTGGTGAGCTCGTCTTCCCAAGCGCCCTCGACGTTGGTGTTGCCGCTCTGTGCCGCGAACTCGCCGCGCTCCATGTTGGCGCCTGCGTCTACGCCGTTGTTGAACAGAACGGTGGGAGCGCTATAATCATCGCCGATCGGAATGTCAGCGTAGTAGATACCCTGATCGTAATCCTCGATCTCCATGCGGTAGCCGCACCAGTCCCACTCGGGCGGGCTCGGCATAGCATTCTTAGCAAACCAGTAGATCGCGGGATAATGCTTGCCGTCGTCGAGCAGATTGTAGTCATTGTACATATTCTTGACCTTTTCGCCGGCAGTGGCAACGGTCACGTCATGATAGGTGCCGGTGGCCGCGCCTGTCTCGTCTACATCTGGGATGGAGACGGTGTGATCCTCCTTAGCGGCGAAGCCGCGCTTGCCGTCAGGCATCTGGAAGTAGACGCGCTGCTTGGGGATCGTCTCGCCCAGCTCAGCCTCAGCCTCTGCGAACGCCTGATTGACCGACTTGACGACATACTCACCGTCAACCTTGTCGGATACGGAAACGCCCGCGCTGAAAGAGACGGTAAACAGAGCCAGCATCAGAGCAAGTACTAATACTAAACTGATAACCTTTTTCATATTAAGCCTCCTAAGCTATTTTTTACAGCACCGACGCAGAAAAAACCGTCAAAACGCGGCAAAATCGGATCGATCCGCCGCAAAAAGGGCGCAACTGTGTCAGTGTTGCATAAATGATTAACTAAATATTAACACATATTTAAACAAGTTTCAATACAATTTTCACATTTTATTTAGATATTTTTTCGGCAGATTTTTCTGAATTGTGGTCAGCAGCGGAGGAATCACAAGATATAGAAAAAGCTCCTTCGGGCAAGCCCTCATGAAAAGTGTAATAAAAAATGAACTCCCCCTGCCGGAGCAGGGGGAGCGGATGATTTACGGATTGTCAAAATGAACGCAAGCGCTCATGCCGACAAGAGACAGATCAAATCAGTTCAACTCAACTAATTCGCCGATCGCGTACTTGACCGGGATATCAGCCATCCAGCGCTGGATGAAGGTAGCGTCACAGATGTCAACCTCGCCGTTGCCGTCTACGTCGCCCTGCATGATGAACTCGTCATCTACGTCGAACATAGCGTCATAGCGCTTGATGAGGACTACATCGAGATCGTCAACTTCACCGTCGTTGTTAGCGTCGCCGAGCTTGTAGCCTTCTACGGGCTCGTCGGAACCCCAGGTAATGGTCATCTTAGCGCCGGTCTTAGTAGCGAAGTCGAAGCCGGTCATGTCGAGTACCATAGAGATGGTGGTACCGGGAGTGATACCCTCGATCTTGAGGTTGGTCTGGCCGTTGTAGATCGCGTTGACGGGCTCGCCGTTAACGAGCGTTACGGTATCGTCAAGGCCGAAGCTATGAGTCCAGCTGTCGTTGATTGCGAACTTGAACTCGGGAGCCTCGGTGTCGTACGCGCCGAAGGTGTACTCATACTCATAGATACCGTCGGAGGTCTCGGTCATGTGGTTCTCGCCTGCGTCAACACCCCAGGTGATGTTGTTCAGCCAGCCGTCGCCGTCAGAAGCGCCGTTACCGACAACAGTGACGCTCTCTACATCGAGATCGGTAGCGAAGGAAACGATTTCGCCCTCGACCCAAGCCTTGGTGCCGTCGCAATATACGGTGAACTCACCTGCGCCGGTGGTGTTGAAGGTTACGTTCTGACCGGTCTCGTCGCCGATCCAGGTCGTGCCGTTCTTGACAACCTTGAACTGGATGTCGTTGATCGCGCCGTCTACGGTATAGGTCTTGCTGTAAACGCCGTTTTCGCCCTTGGTCAGGGTGTTGTTAACGTCGTTACCATTCCAGTTGGTGCCGAATACGTTATCTACACCGGCTGCAATGTAGGTATCCTCGGGCTGAGGAGCCTCGGTGGGAGCCTCGGTGGGAGCCTCGGTCGGAACAGGAGCCTCGGTCGGAGCCTCGGTGGGCTGTACGTCAACGTCTTCGCTCGCGAGGATGATCTTGAACATATAGCCGCCGACAGTAGCGCCGTGAGCTGCGGGGTTACCCTCGGGATCGCTCTCGGTATAGATCTTCTGCCAGCCTTCAGCCGGATCACCGTCGCCGTTGGGACGGAAGTAGATGTTGTAAACGCCGTCCGCGGGAACGGTACGGTTGTTGTCTACGCCGTCAGGATAGTAAGTAGAAACAGTGTTGCCGCGCTTGCTGGACAGACCGACCTTGAAGCAGTCGCCGATAATCTCGGGACCGGCAGGATCGCTGTTCTTGATCGGGTTGCCGAACTGGTCAACGCCGAGTTCAGCCTTCTTCAGTTCAATATTCTTGATGACATAGAGCTCATCGGTATCGTTGACCTTGGTCAGCTCTAAGGGAGAATAGGGATCCCAATGATCGCCGCCGAAGGACTCGATGTGGCCGATCAGATAATAGGTTTTGGGCTTGGGAGGATCAACAGGAGTCTCGGTGGGAGCCTCAGTGGGAGCCTCGGTGGGAACAATTGCCTCGGTGGGAGCCTCAGTGGGAACAGGAGCCTCGGTCGGAGCCTCGGTGGGCTCTGCGGGAGCTTCCCAGGTGATGGTCATCTTCGCGCCGGTCTTAGTAGCGAAGTCGAAGCCGGTCATGTCGAGTACCATAGAGATGGTGGTACCGGGAGTGATACCCTCGATCTTGAGGTTGGTCTGGCCGTTGTAGATCGCGTTGACGGGCTCGCCGTTAACGAGCGTTACGGTATCGTCAAGGCCGAAGCTATGAGTCCAGCTGTCGTTGATTGCGAACTTGAACTCGGGAGCCTCGGTGTCGTACGCGCCGAAGGTGTACTCATACTCATAGATACCGTCGGAGGTCTCGGTCATGTGGTTCTCGCCTGCGTCAACACCCCAGGTGATGTTGTTCAGCCAGCCGTCGCCGTCAGAAGCGCCGTTACCGACAACAGTGACGCTCTCTACATCGAGATCGGTAGCGAAGGAAACGATTTCGCCCTCGACCCAAGCCTTGGTGCCGTCGCAATATACGGTGAACTCACCTGCGCCGGTGGTGTTGAAGGTTACGTTCTGACCGGTCTCGTCGCCGATCCAGGTCGTGCCGTTCTTGACAACCTTGAACTGGATGTCGTTGATCGCGCCGTCTACGGTATAGGTCTTGCTGTAAACGCCGTTTTCGCCCTTGGTCAGGGTGTTGTTAACGTCGTTACCATTCCAGTTGGTGCCGAATACGTTATCTACACCGGCTGCAATGTAGGTATCCTCGGGCTGAGGAGCCTCGGTGGGAGCTTCGGTGGGAACAACTGCCTCGGTGGGAGCTTCGGTCGGAACAGGAGCCTCGGTCGGAGCCTCGGTGGGAACAACCGCCTCGGTGGGCTCTACGGGAACATAGCCTACGTGAGCGCCGGACTCATCAAAGTGAGCGGGGTTGCAGCAGTTCTCTTCGAGAGAAACGAAGCTGTCGCTCTCGGTACTGTACATTCCGTAGCAGCCGTCGCCATAGTAATAATACCAGTTACCGCCGCAGGTCTGCTTGCCGGAGTATTCATTGATCTCAATCTGGTCGGGATCGACGATGAAGATACAGCCGTTATAAGACCAACCGTCATCGGGAGAACCTTCGGGCAGGGTGGGATGCTCGTCATCGTCAGCATCGCAGCCCTCGGCGTTGATATTAACAGTCTGGGCAGCCTTGTAATAGATGTCCTCGGGATCCTCGGGCATTGTCTCGGGCTGACCGCCGTCAACACCGTTATCCCATATAATCATGGTGGTATCGAGATGGACCGTCGCCTTGAAGATGTTCTGGTCGGGATCTACCAGCTCGGCTCTGTAGCCGGGCCAGTCTCTCTCGTTTACGCCCTTGGTGTGAGTTGCGTTGTAGCCGGTCGCACCGCCGGGGACATACTCCGCGGGGCCCTGCCAGAAATAGATGCCGGCGTAGTGGACGCCGTCCTTTAAGTTATACTGGTTATTCCAGCTGGCAGCATAACTGCCGTCAGTACCCAGGTCACCGTTGTGGCCGTTAGGCATCATGAAATAAACAGTCTGGGTTTCGTCAGCACCAAATGCCATCTCTTCCATGACTTCGTCGATGGAGAATGCGATGTCATCAACAACATTGTAAGCTAAAACAGTGCCGTCATCCTTATAGGAGATCGCGCTGAAACCTACGGTTGTCAGAGAGAGAACTAACATTAATGCTAACAGTACGCTAATAAACTTTCTCATAATTTCCTCCTTATAATTATTTTATTGCGTAGCTTAATCATAACACATAATTTTGCAAGTTTCAATAATAAATTTATTCGAATGGAGAAAAATTTATTGAACTTTCGGACAGGCGGCGAAAGGGCGGGAAGAAAGTTCGCAATTCTCATGATGATTCGTTCACATATTTATGCGTTTTACCGAAAGCCCCGTTATTTCGCATAAAAGAAAGGTCGAATTTTAGTGCTCTTTCACCAAGAGGAAGTTTATGGAAGCCGAAAAAGAAAGAGCATAGCAACCGAATTCTCTCGTTTTTTCGTAAACATTAACTCTTTTTGATCGGTTGGGGTTGCCGCGAAAGCCTCCCTTTGGTAAAGGGAGGTGGGTCGGAACTTGTTCCGACTCGGAGGGATTGCATAAATTGACCGACCGAAGGGAGAAACCTTCATATTACCTCGGTGCTGATCGCCAACGTAGATGAGAATGCAACAGCGCTCCAAGAGCAAAGCGATTGGCTAAGCGCCACTGCCTTTCCCAAAGGAAGGCTTTGTAATCGGTTGGTCGCTTTGCTCCATTTATACAATCCCTCACCCGCTCCCGCGGGAGCTCCCTTTACCAAAGGGAGCCTCTGCTCTTCGTAATGACTATTATAAAATAATGATTAAAAAAACAACCCCCTGCCATACCAATATCATTAAGATAAGGCACTAATAAGAAATACCTCGTACCAAAATTGAA
>CAMVDB010000021.1 GCA_947166135.1 uncultured Clostridia bacterium
AAATACTAAAGCCATGTTTCAGCTTCCGCCGAAACATGGCTTTTTCTACAGACTGAAAGGAGCGGACGAACCGCTCCTTGCTTTTAAACTTTGTCGTGATTATAAGGTCTTTGCGAGCTCTTTGATGTACTCTCTGAGTCCTTCGCCGACTTCCTTGTGCTTCAAGCCGACCTCAATGTTCGCCTGCAGGATTCCGAGCTTGTTGCCCATGTCGTAGCGCTTCGAGGTGAACTCGACAGCGGTCATACCGTCTTTGCGTGCAAGCTCCGCCATCGCGTCGGTCAGCTGGATCTCCCCGCCTGCTCCGGGCTCGGTATGGTCGAGGATCTCAAAGATATCGGGCGGCAGAACGCATCTTCCTAAGATCGAGTACAGAGAGAAGATATCTTCCTTTCTCTGCGGCTTCTCGATCATGTCGGTACACTTGAATACATTGTCGTGGATGTTCTCAATCTTGAGAGAGCTGTACTTCTTGATCGCTTCCTCAGAGACCGGCTTGATACCCAGAACTCCCTTGCCGAAGGTTCCGTAGGCGTCGATCAGCTCCTTGGTCGCGGGAATGTCGCCGATAATGACGTCGTCGCCGTACATGACGACGAAGGGCTCATCACCGATGAAGGTGCGCGCTCTGGATACCGCGTGACCTAAGCCCTTGGTTTCGATCTGGCGGATATAGTGGATGTTCGCCAGCTTGTGGATATCCTTGATGGAGTCGAGCTGTTCGGTCTTACCGGCTCTCTTTAAGATCTCCTCGAGGCTGACGGAGATATCGAAGTGATCTTCGATAACGCCCTTGCCGCGGTTGGTGATGATGAGGATATCGGTGATGCCGGAGGCGACTGCCTCCTCGACAATGTACTGGATCGCGGGCTTGTCCACGATGGGGAGCATTTCCTTGGGCATTGATTTGGTCGCCGGGAGTACGCGGGTGCCCAGACCCGCAGCAGGGATAACGGCTTTTGTGATTTTCATGTTATTAAACCCTTTCGTTCATCAGATGATGAGTATGTTTGTAAAGTAATAGATGATCATGGCGGAGCCGAAGACCGACGCGGCAAGCGCCATGTTGACGCCGCCCTTGGTCTGCAGTAATGTCTCCGGGTTCTCGCCTTCGGTTGCCTGATTTTTGATCTGTGTGATCTGTTGCTTGCAGTGCTTCATGTACAGCCTGTTGAAGCATGCGCCCACTACGATCTTAATCACGAAGAACACCAGCATAGCGATGACGGGGAGATACAGGATCATCAGGTCGGTAGAGGACAGCTTCGAGAGATAGACGCTGTAGTTATTGACCATAGTCATGTAGTCCTGCCCCTGTCCCATGACGTTGTTCGTGAAGTTCTCGAATACCGAGCGGTAGACGATCGTGAAGTACAGCACGATCGAGAAGATCGCGAGCTGCAGGGCGAACAGCGCCGCGCCGACCTTGTACATCTTGCGGTACAGCAGGTATGCGCTGGTCAGAAGCGCCGCAGAGAAGTTGAACTTGCTGCGGTTGAAGGTGCTGATATTGTAGAAGACGCGGCTGAAATAAGGGGTATTCTGCTTGACGTACTTCGCCGCTTCTCCTGCATTTACGCCCTCGCCGAAGTCAGCGTCGTTCGGAACGCCCGCCAGGGGATCGAGGAAGGGGATAGGCTGTCCGTTCTCATCCTGATTACCCTCCGCGTTGCGGAAAGCACCGCCGCCGAACGGAAAGCCCGCTCCGGGCTGCGACTGCTGCGTGGCGGTATTCCGACGGGGCTGATCGCCCGAGAGAGAGGTGCCGCAGTACTTGCAGAAGAAGCTGTTCTCGTCGTTTTCCTTGCCGCAGGACGGGCATTTCTTGATCTTCGGCAGCTCATGCTGTTCAGCTGTATAATCATAGCCCTCGTCATGACGCTCGCTGTTCGCGCAGTGACCCAAGCTTTCGTAGCACGCACGGTGATGCGGCGTACCGCACTCGGGGCATACAACGACGTCGTCGTCAGCGTGAAAGCGCTTATCACATACGGGGCAAATATGACCAATATAATCCATAAGCATACTCCTACTTATATTATCCTATATAGTATAGCAAAAAAGAATGTTTTATGCAACCATAATTTTTGTGAACAATTTTGCATAATATGTGATTCCGCCCAAAGAGCGCAATTATGCAAGATTTCTTCTTTACAGAATCGCCGAGATGTATTATAATAATACAGTATGAATTTCTAATGAGGGATAACTATGCTGCAATTTGAAGAACTGAAATTAAAGCTGGAGGGTATGAAGCCCGAGATCGTTGATCTGGCTTCCGCGCTTGGACTCGAGCCGATGCGCCGTGAGATCCAGCAGCTGGAGAACCGTGCCGCCGAGCCGGGCTTCTGGGATGATATGGACAATTCGCAGAAAATTCTCCAGCGTACCTCCAACCTGAAAGCCAAGGTCGAGAAGTATGAGAAGCTCGAGGCGCGCTATGAGGATACTCTCGCGCTGATCGAACTCGGCGATGAAGCCGAGGATGAGAGCCTGATCGAAGAAGCGCAGGAGGAGATCGACGCTATTCGCGCCGATATCGACCGCCAGCGTCTTGAAACACTTTTGACCGGTGAATATGATAAGAACAACGCCATCCTGACCTTCCATGCCGGTTCCGGCGGTACCGAGGCGCAGGACTGGGCGGAGATGCTGTACCGCATGTACACCCGCTGGGCAGCTGCTCACGGCTTCAACGTCAAGGAGATCGACTACCTCGACGGCGATGAAGCGGGTCTCAAGAGCGCCGTCCTCCTGATCGAGGGTGAGAACGCCTACGGTTACTTGAAGAGCGAAGCGGGCGTTCACCGTCTGGTGCGCGTATCGCCGTTCGATTCCGCGGGCAGACGCCACACGAGCTTCTCCTCGCTGGAGGTCATGCCCGAGATCAATGATGATATCAAGGTCGAGATCCCGCCCGAGGAGATCAAGATGGATGTGTACCGTGCGTCCGGCGCAGGCGGCCAGAAGGTCAACAAGACCTCCTCCGCCGTTCGTCTGACCCATATCCCGACGGGTATCGTCGTCGCCTCTCAGGTCGAGCGTTCCCAGTACCAGAACCGCGACGTCGCGATGAAGATGCTGGTTTCTAAGCTCATGGAGATCAAGGAGCGCGAGCACCTCGAGAAGATCGAGGATATCAAGGGTGTGCAGAAGGAGATCACCTGGGGTTCCCAGATCCGTTCCTATGTATTCATGCCGTATACGCTCGTCAAGGATCATCGCACCTCCTACGAGACCGGCAACATCAACGCCGTAATGGACGGCGATCTCGACGGCTTCATCAACGCTTATCTGAAGGCGCTGTCGCTGGGCGAGTTACAGGGATAATATAGAACGGGGCAGTTCGAACGAACTGCCCCTTACTGTTGCGTTATATTATAGTTGCTTGATGATCTCTACGGGGATCGCGATCCATTCTCTGACGAAAAAGGTCGGATATGCGATCATACCGACGTGATTGGTCCGAGAATTGACCGCACCCGCGTTGATCTCCTTATCCGCCTTATGCAGGATGATGCGCGCTCTCAGCTGATGGTAGCTGTCGGTGACGATCGCGAGCTCCCGGTTCAGCGATTTTTCGCGGATGACGCTCAGCGAGTAACGGATATTTTCATCAGTGTTGGTCGCCTGATCCTCCATGATGACGCGTTCGCTTTCAATCCCTGCTTCGGTCAGATTATCATACATGCACTGCGCTTCGCTGATATGCTCGTCCGAGCCTTTACCGCCCGTGACGACCGCGACAGCCTGCGGATTTTCCCGAAGATAACTTTCAGCCGCGTCGATACGCTGCTGCAGCATCGCGCTCGCGCCCCACGGTTTGACCTGCGCGCCGAGTACGACGGCGGTGCTGTTCTGTGACGGTTTCTTCACCATGGCGTATACCATGAATCCGGATACGATGATCGCATAAATCAGGAACGCTGACGCACCGATCTGGATGATCCTCATGATCAACTTGCCGAAGCCGTTAGTCAGCATCAGCGCTTTGAGCTTATCGTAATACTTCGAGAAGCCGAAGCGGAAGATCAGCGCAAGACACAGAAGGATCCCGAGGACGGTTCCATGATTGCGGATGCCGTAGGTTACCGTCGGTACGATGAACCACACGAGGAAGACAGCGGCGACGAGTGTGATAACGATATGCACGACGCGCTTCATCATGCTTCACGCGCGGCGATCAGAGCGTTCGCAAGCTGGTCGGGACAGGAGGTTCCTCTGCCGGCGCAGTCGATACCCTGTAATCTCTCGATCGCCTCGTCGACCTCCATGCCGGCTACGAGCTTGCCGATACCCTGCAGGTTGCCGTTACAGCCGCCTAAGAACCGACAGCTCTTGATGACGTCATCCTCGATCTCGAGCTCGATCAGTCGCGAGCATACGCCGTGGGGGATATAAGTATATTTCATTTCATTTCCTCATTTCCTTAAGCAACCGAGAACAAATCCGAACCCGGTTTTGACGGGCATATTTCCGCCCGCTCTTTGTTAAAATCCTCGCGAACCCGTCAGGGTTCGCTGTGGTTTTGCCGCGATCAGACGAAAATCTGCTCCGGCAAAACTCCGAAGGACTGAAAATGTGCAAGATTTCGAGAAGAATTCGGTGCAGAAAGTGCAGGCAGGCTGGCGCCTGCCAAGATTGATAAGCCGAATTATTCCGAAATATTGCCATTTACAGCGTGTTCGGATTTATTCTCGGTTGCTTAGCTTTCAGATATAATAAAAGGCCTGCTAAAGCAAGCCTTGGAGCGGATAACGGGGCTCGAACCCGCAACATCGACCTTGGGAAGGTCGCGCTCTACCATTGAACTACATCCGCATTTGCAAACCTATTATAGTACGTCTTTCATCCGAAGTCAAGAACTTCACAAATTCTTTACATTCCCATAAAGGCTGATAGTTTGAGAAAATTCTTGACAAACGGCGATTTATCCATTATAATACTGCTGTTATGTGTGTCACTATGCCCATAACGCAAGAATAAACCTTGCGCTGTATCGATCGGTACGGCGCCAAATGTCCAAGAGGAGGTGTAAACATGGCATTGAAAGCGAATTACGAGACTGTAATGGTATTTTCAATGAAGCAGGGCGAGGAAGGCATCCAGGCTCTCATCGAGAAGTTCAAGGCTCTCATCGAGAAGCATGCTACTCTGCAGAGTGTTGACGAGTGGGGCAAGCGCAAGCTGGCTTACCTGATCAACAAAGAGGCTGAGGGCTACTATGTGCTGATGAACTTCGAGTCTGAGGCTGAGTTCCCCGCAGAGCTGGATCGTATCTATAAGATCACCGACGGCGTTATCCGCTCATTGATCATCCGCAAGCCCGAGGGTTCCGAGGTCGAAGCTAAGGAAGAGCCCAAGGCTGAAGAGGCTCCCGCTGAGGAAGCTCCCGCAGAGGAAGCTCCCGCTGCCGAAGAGGCTGCTGAATAAGCAACACTACTGACGAATAAAGATTTTTACGGCAAATTGCCGGAACGAAAGGATTTCTACTATGATTAACAGAGTTATTTTGATGGGTCGCCTCGTAGCCGATCCTGAGCTTAAGACCACTACCAGCGGTATTTCCGTAACCTCATTCCGCATCGCTGTCGACCGCAGTTATGTCAAGGCGGGCGCTGAGCGCCAGGCTGATTTCTTTGACATCGTCGCATGGCGCAGCTCGGCTGAGTTCGTATGCCGCAACTTCTCCAAGGGCTCCCTGATCGCAGTTGACGGTCAGCTCCAGTCCCGTCAGTACCAGACGAAGGACGGACAGAACCGTACCGCGATCGAAGTCGTCGCTGACAACGTCAGCTTCACCGGCGAGCGCCGTGATAACTCCGGCACCTATGGCGGCGGTTATTCACAGGCTCCGCGCGCGAACGCTTACGGCGGTTCTCAGATCGCCCCGGAGCCCGCGCCTCAGCCCGCGGCTTATTCCGCAGGCTCCGCCGACGACTTCCAGGTCATGCCCCTGGACGATGATCTGCCGTTCTGATATCTTTCTCGTGTGAGAAAGCAGAAAACATGAATGTTACTTTAATCTGAACACGGTCACCGACCGCTGTTCAATATGATACGAAAGGAGAACCCAACATGGCTGATAGACCTATGGGTAACAGACGCCGCCGTAAGGTATGCGGCTTCTGCGTGGACAAGGTTGAGTATATCGATTATAAGGATATCGCTCGTCTGCGTCGTTATATGTCCGAGCGTGCTAAGATTCTGCCCCGTCGTGTGACAGGTACCTGCGCTGCTCATCAGCGTGCACTGACCACCGCTATCAAGCGTGCTCGTCAGCTCGCTCTCTTACCTTATACTTCAGACTGATCGATCATTACAGTCAAAGACCGGCTCGCGCTTCATGCGCCGAGCCGGTCTGATTTTTTATATTTATCTCGGGCGATCATCCGATCAGACCGAAGCTGACGGAGAGCGCCTGGTTCACCGCCTTCATCGAGCGGTAGTCGATCGAGCCCATTTTCTCTTTGAGTCGTCGCTTGTCGAGAGTACGCACCTGTTCGAGCAGTACGACGCTGTCCTTGTGCAGTCCGCAGTCGCCTGCTTCGATCGCGATATGGGTGGGTAGGTTGTTCTTGCTCTGTTTACTGGTGATCGCCGCCGCGATGACGGTGGGGGAGTAACGGTTGCCGACGTCGTTCTGAATGATCAGCACCGGTCTGATCCCGCCCTGTTCGCTGCCTACTACGGGACTGAGGTCGGCGTAATAGATATCGCCGCGCTTTATGTTCATACTTTCACGCTCCTGTGTTTTTCTACGATATTAGTGTTGACAATCTTCATCGTATTTATTCTCAGTCGATATCGGACAGATAAACGCTTCCGCTTTCAGCTGATGCTTGATCTGTTTACGGATCGCTGAAATACTTTCGACTCTGATATCGCCTGTCAGATAAAAGGTGATCAGTCTGCGCTCAGGACCGTAATCATGCAGAATGAGCTTTTTGATTGTGCTTTCGGGAGCGGTATTCGTTACAATTTGTCGGATGATTCGGGATGTTTTGGGGTCGATTGCCCTGCCCATCAGAGGCGCTGCGCTGTCGTGAGCGGACATCGTCCCTGCGTACAGGATACAGAGCGCGACGGGTATTCCCGCCCAGCCGTCGATATGCAGACCCGTCAGCTTCTCACAGATCACGGCGACGATGATGAGGATCGTCGCACAGCAGTCGCTGAGCGAATCCACCGCCTCCGCTTTGATGACCGATGAGCGGAGCAGCTTAGCCTTATGCCGGTTGTACAGGTACATCCCGCCCTTGACAGCGACCGAGATCAGCAGGATGATCAGAAGGGTCGGACTGTAGGTGATATGACGCGGATGGATGATGCGGATCACGGAGGAGCAGAGCATTTTTCCGCCAATGAAGAGGATCAACAGCGACATCAAGAGCGCCGACAGATACTCGATCCGTCCGAAGCCGAGGGGATAACGGCGCGACGGACGTTTACCGCTCAGCCAAAAACCGAGAGCGGCAAGCACGCAGGAACAGGCGTCCGCCAGATGGTTGAAGCCGTCCGCGGTTGCGGCGACCGATCCCGCGATGATTCCCGCGGTGTATTTGAGCAGAAAGAGCAGCAGGTTCAGCGCGGCGTTGGTAAGGCAGACGAGGCTGCCCGATCGCCGTCTGCCGCCGGATACAAATAAGTTCGATTCAGTCATACGACACCATGTTGAAAAGTTTTCGCTTTTGTGCTACAATAGCCAAGGCGCAAATCGATCGTGCTGCGCCTTAATCTATACTATGATTGGTGACGAATATCGTGAGTCAGCGTACCAAAGGGATCTTATTTCTCGTTTTATCGGCGTTTTTCTTCGCCTGTATGAATATGTTTGTCAAGCTGTCGGGTGAGGAACTGCCTGTCTTTCAGAAGGTGTTTTTCCGTAACGCGATGGCGGCGATCGTTGCGTTTATTATTCTTATTAAGAATAAAGCGCCCTTCCGCCCGACCGTCAAGGGGTCTCTTCCTTTTCTGGTCCTTCGTACCTTGTTCGGACTGACGGGCGTCGTCTGCAACTATTACGCGCTTGAAACGCTCGTGCTCTCGGATGCGTCTATCCTGAACAAGATGTCGCCGTTCTTCGCGGTATTGTTTTCGTTTATCTTCATCAAGGAGCGGCCGCGGGTCTATCAATGGCTGATCCTCGGCGGCGCGTTGTTCGGTACATTGTTTGTGATCAAGCCGAGCTTCGCAAACGCCGCTTTCATCCCGGCGTTGGTTGGATTCCTCGGCGGCGTGATGGCGGGTGCCGCTTACGGCTGCGTGCGTAAGCTCGGTTTGATGGGGGAGAGCAACCCCTTCATCGTGTTCTTCTTCTCGGCGGGATCTACTTTGATCGTCGCGCCGATCATGATCGCGGGCTACGTTCCGATGACCGCTTTGCAGTGGGTCTATCTGCTCAGCGCGGGAGTCTCGGCGGCTTTGGCGCAGTTCAGTATCACCGCAGCTTATACTTATGCTCCTGCGAAGGAGATCTCGGTCTATGATTTCAGCCAGATCATCTTTGCCTCGCTGATGAGCCTGATCGTCTTTCAGCAGGTGCCGGATATGTGGAGTATCATCGGCTACCTCATTATCATTTCGATGGCGGTTCTGAACTTTTTCCTGAGCAACAGAAAAGTTACTAAAATATAATTGCGTCAAGGAATAAATACCGTCACTTTGACAGTATTGACTTTTTGCCTGTTTGTGTTACAATTTGACATAGACAATTGATAAAGGCTGTGACGAAGACGGTCAGGGCTAAGCTTTTTCAGAGAGTCGGCGGCTGGTGTGAGCCGACAAAGTTAACCTGAGTACCCATCCCTTCCGAGCCGGAGGCCCGAACAGGATTCCTTAGTAGATACCTCCCGTGATTGCTGCGTAAAGGCATAGGGGTTGTCAGACCCTGAGAGCGGCAGTAGTAAGACTGCAAGTTGAGTGGTACCGCGGATGTGATTTTTCACACTCGTCTCAATGTTGAGACGGGTGTTTTTTGTTGCCTGCGAATATTCTTTCAACGTGCATACAAATATCCCTGCTGCCTGTACAGAATCTGGATTATTAATTGTTGTTATCCTAAAATTTTGAGGAGGAACACATTATGTCAGTCGTAGATAACGAGAAGCTCATGGAGGTCGCGGAAAGAATCCGTGAAATGCGTGAGATCAGCGGCTTTACCGTTGAGGAAATGGCGGAAAAGACCGAAGTTACCGTCGAGGAGTACCGCGCGTATGAGAACGGTACCGTCGATTTCCCGTTCACCTTCATCCATAAGTGCGCGCTGGCGTTCGGCTTGGGTATCACCGATATCTTAGAGGGTGAGTCCGCAAGGCTGAAGAGTTACACCGTGACCCGTCGCGGCGGCGGCAGACAGACCGCCGAGGAGGAGGGCATCTCCATCGTCAACGTAGCGCCCATGTTCAAGAACAAGATTGCCGAGCCTTACTTCTGCAAGTATGATTACAACGAGAGTTTGCAGAACAAACCCATCCATCTGACCAAGCACGCCGGTCAGGAGTTCGACTTCGTCCTCTCCGGCAAGATGAAGATCCAGATCGGCAACAACTTCGAGGAGCTCCAGGCGGGCGACTCCATCTACTATAATTCATCCACACCGCACGGTATGATCGCAATCGGCGGCGAGGACGTCAAGTTCATCGCTATCATCCTCCCCGGCGAGAAGGAGGCCGAAGAGGTCGACGACGGCGTGATGAAGGCACATATCAAGCAGAAGTCCGCGATCACCGGTCAGTTCGTCCGTACCCTCGAGAATGAGGACGGCTGCCTCAAGGCGATCAACTTCAAGAACGAGGATAAGTTCAACTTCGCCTTCGACTGTGTTGACGCGATCGCTAACAATACCCCCGATAAGCTCGCTATGCTTCATATCGATAAGAACAAGACCGAGCGCCGCTTCACCTTCAACGACATGAAGCGCCGTTCTAATCAGACTGCAAACTACTTCAAGAGCCTCGGCATCAAGAAGGGCGACCGTGTCATGCTCGTCTTAAAGCGCCATTACCAGTTCTGGTTCTCCATGCTCGCCCTGCATAAGCTCGGCGCGATCGCGATCCCCGCGACCAACCAGCTGCTTGCGCATGACTTCGAGTACCGCTTCCAGTCGGCCGGCGTGTCCGCGATCGTTGCGACCGCCGACGGCGCCGTAGCCGATTCGGTCGACGAGGCGCAGAAGACCTCTCCGACTCTGACCACAAAGATCCTGGTCGGCGGCGAGAGAGAGGGCTGGCGCAACTTTGACGCGGAGTTTGAGATGTATTCGACCCACTTCTACCGTACCGTCGATACCCCCTGCGGCGATGATACGATGGTCATGTTCTTCACCTCCGGTACGACCGGCTACCCGAAGATCGCCGAGCATAGCTACAAGTACGCGCTGGGTCACTACGTCACCGCCAAGTACTGGCACGGCGTCGATCCCGACGGTCTGCACTTTACCATCTCCGATACCGGCTGGGGCAAGGCGCTGTGGGGCAAGCTCTACGGCCAGTGGCTCTCTGAGGGTGCGGTATTCACCTACGATTTCGACCGCTTCCATGCCGACGATATCCTTCCGATGTTCGCGAAATATCACATCACCACCTTCTGTGCGCCGCCTACTATGCTGCGCATGATGATCAAGGAGGATATCAGTAAGTATGATCTGTCGAGCATTGTTCACATGACCACAGCCGGCGAAGCGCTCAATCCCGAGGTCTACCGCCAATTCAAGAAAGCGACCGGACTGAGGATCATGGAGGGCTTCGGTCAGACCGAGACCACCCTCACCATCGGCAACCTCTTCGGTACGACCCCGAAGATCGGCTCCATGGGCAAGCCCATCCCCGGCTATGACATCGACATTGTTGATCCCGACGGCAATCCCGTTCCCGACGGCGAGCCCGGCGAGATTGTTATCCATACCGATAAGCGCGTTCCCTGCGGCTTGTTCAAGGGCTATTATCGCAACGAGCAGGCGACCAAGGACGCTTGGCACGACGGCGTTTATCACACCGGCGATACCGCGTGGCGCGATGAGGACGGCTACTTCTGGTACGTCGGCAGAGTCGACGACGTCATCAAGTCCTCCGGCTACCGTATCGGACCGTTCGAGATCGAATCCGTCATCATGGAGCTGCCCTACGTCCTCGAGTGCGGTGTTTCAGCCGCTCCCGACGAGGTGCGCGGTCAGGTCGTCAAGGCGTCCGTCGTCCTCGTCAAGGGTACCGAGGGTACCGACGCGCTGAAGAAGGAGATCCAGGACTACGTCAAGAAGCATACCGCTCCTTATAAGTATCCGCGTATCGTTGTCTTCAAGGACAGCCTGCCCAAGACCATCAGCGGCAAGATCCAGCGGAATAAACTGTAATGATTCATATTGTTCACCGATTAGTGGTTGACAAATAAAAAATACTGTGCTAAGATAAGACGAGTGAAAGGCTATGACGAAGAGGACGCGGTTCTCTCGTCACTCAGAGAAGGAGCGGTTGGTGCGAGCTCCTGTGACGGTTATCGTGTTTGTAGCTTCTGAGCCGGGGAGAAGAAAGTCCGTGTCGGATGATTAGACCTCCTCCGTGATGACTGCGTAAATGTCTGGGGGTTAATATTGGTTGAGATTGCCATGGCATAAACGCCTCGCAACGACAATCATTATAGACCCTGAGAGCGGCAGAGCTGAGATATCAGCCTGCAATTTGAGTGGTACCGCGGGTGTTTCGCACTCGTCTCAAAGTGATGACTTTGGGATGGGTGCTTTTTATTTGCAGCACCTGTCCGGAAAAGAGGTATGTTATGGATTACAACTCAACAGCACTTGATACGAAAATTCTGGAGATGGCGTCGCGTATCCGCGAGCTTAGAGAGCTCGAGGGCAAGACCGTTGCCGAGATGGCGGCGTTCACCGACGTCAGCGAGGAAGAGTACCTTACCTGTGAATCGGGCAAGCAGGATCTGAACTTCGCGTTCATCTACCGCTGTGCCCAGGCGCTGAACGTCAACGTCACCGAGATCATCGAGGGTATCTCCCCGAACCTGAAATCCTACGCCGTGACCCGCCGCGGAGCGGGGCAGAAGGTGAGCCAGGCGCACGGCATGACCTATTATAACCTCGCCTACGCCTTCCAGAACCGTATCGCCGAGCCGCTGTATGTCAAGAGCAAATATAACCCCGAAGCTCAGAACCGCCCCATGGAGCTGACGACCCACGACGGTCAGGAGATCGACATCGTCGTCGAAGGTCAGCTGATGGTACAGGTCGGCGATCATAAAGAGATCTTAGGCCCCGGCGATACGATCTACTTTGATTCCAATACCCCTCACGGTGAGATGGCTGTCGGCGAACAGGATTGTATCTTCTACGCCATCGTCCTCAACCCGAAGGGCGAGCCGATCCCCGAGCTGACCCAGACCAAGGCGATCGCCGCCCAGAAGGTCGAGACCATCGATACCAAGGAGCGCGTCTGGAAGAAATTCGTCGACTTCGACGTCAATGAGAACGGTACTCCGACCCGCGTCGAGTTCAAGAACGCCGATCAGTTCAACTTCGGCTATGATGTTATCGACGCGATCTCCTATAAAGATCCCGATAAGCTCGCGATGATCCATGTCGATAAGGACAAGACCGAGCGACGCTTTACATTTACCGATATACGCCACGCATCCTGTCAGTGCGCGAACTACTTCAAGAGCTTAGGTATCCGCAAGGGCGACCGCGTTATGCTGATCCTCAAGCGCCATTACCAGTTCTGGTTCGCGATCATCGGTCTGCATAAGCTCGGCGCGATCGCGATCCCCGCGACCAACCAGCTGCAGGCGCATGATCTTGAATACCGCTTCAAGGCGGCGGGCGTCTCCGCAATCCTCTGTACCGGCGACGGCTATTCCGCCGAGGAGGTCGAGCGCGCGATGGAGAGCTATCCCCAGATCAAGCGCATCATGGTCAACGGCGTTCGTGAGGGCTGGAGAAACTTCGATGAGGAGTACAAGCTCTTCTCGTCCCACTTCGAGCGCAACGAGCACACCCCCTGCGGCGACGCGCCGATGCTGATGTACTTCACCTCCGGCACCTCGGGCTATCCGAAAATCGCCGCCCACAGCTACAAGCTCGCGCTCGGTCACTTCATGACCGCGAAATTCTGGCACAACGTCGATCCCGACGGTCTGCACTTCACTATCTCCGATACCGGCTGGGCGAAGGCAGCGTGGGGTAAGCTCTACGGCCAGTGGCTGTGTGAAGCGCCGATGTTCGTCTATGACTTCGACCGCTTCCATGCCGACGACATCCTCCCGATGTTCGCAAAATACAAGATCACTACCTTCTGCGCACCGCCCACCATGCTGCGTATGATGATCAAGGAGGATATCTCTAAGTACGATTTCTCCTCCGTCAAGCGCATGACCACCGCGGGCGAGGCGCTCAACCCCGAGGTATATAACCAGTTCGAGAAGCTCACCGGCTTACAGATCATGGAGGGCTTCGGTCAGACGGAGACCGCCGTCATTATCTGCAACATGATCGGCGCGCCCCATAAGATCGGCTCGATGGGCAAGCCTTCTCCGATCTATGATATCCACCTGATCGACAAGAACGGCAACGACGTTCCCGACGGCGAGCCCGGCGAGATCGTCATCGATATCTCCAAGGGATTGCCCTGCGGTCTGGCGCTCTACTATTATAATGACGTCGATGCGACCCGTAAGAACTGGCGCAACGGCTACTATCACACCGGCGATCTCGCGTGGCGTGATGAGGACGGCTTCTTCTGGTATGTCGGCCGTGCCGATGACGTCATCAAGTCCTCCGGCTACCGTATCGGACCGTTCGAGATCGAGTCCGTCATCATGGAGCTGCCGTATGTACTCGAATGCGGCGTTTCCGCAGCGCCCGATCCCGTTCGCGGTCAGGTCGTCAAGGCTTCCATCGTACTCGTCAAGGGTACCGAGGGTACCGACGAGCTGAAGAAGGAGATCCAGGATTACGTCAAGACCCATACCGCGCCGTATAAATACCCGCGTATCGTCGTCTTCCGTGATTCTCTCCCCAAGACCACCAGCGGTAAGATCCAGAGGAACCTGCTCTAAGTCGGGGAGAAAAATCATGAATTACAAACGACTTACGATTCTATGCGGTCATTACGGCTCGGGTAAGACGAATATCGCCGTGAATATGGCGCTTGACCTTGCCGCTCAGCGCGACAACGTCGCCGTCGCCGATCTCGATATCGTCAACCCGTATTTCCGCTCCAAGGACAGTGAAGCGGAGTTCAAAGAGCACGGCATCCGCCTGATTTGCTCGGACTTCGCGTCCTCTAATGTGGATCTGCCGTCCATGCCCGCCGACCTGTATTCTATCACCGATGATAAGAGCCTCAGCGTTATCCTCGATATCGGCGGTGATGACCGCGGCGCCTACGCCTTAGGCAGACTCCGCGACGCCATCCGCGACGAGGATGACTACGAGATGCTCATGGTCGTCAACAAATTCCGTCCGCTGACTCCCGACGCGCCGTCGACCATCGAGGTCATGCGCGAGATCGAGTGGGCGTGCGGTATCCCGTTCACCGGGATCATCAACAATTCCAATTTAGCTTCCGAGACTTCCGCCGATGATGTGTTAGGCTCCGAAGCGTATGCCGGGGAGGTATCCCGTCTCTCGGGGTTACCCTTGGTACTGACCACCGTCGAGGACAGACTCTACGACGAGCTAAAGGATAAGATCAGCCCGTTATTCCGTTTGAAGCTGCAGGCAAAACCGGTATAAGCTCAGGCGAAATTGATATATCAATTCAATCTTTGAAGAAGGGAAAATGTATATGGCAAAACTAACTTTCAAGACCGACAACTGTAAGGGTTGCTCGCTGTGCGTAGACGCTTGCCCCAAGGGTATTCTGCGCCTTGCCACAGACAAAATCAACAAGAAGGGTCATCATCCCGTAGAGTGTACCGATATGAGTCAGTGTATCGGCTGCGCTTCCTGCTATATGATGTGCCCCGACTGCATTATTAAGGTAGAAAGGTGATGAAACGATATGGCAGATAAGATTTTGATGAAGGGTAACGAAGCGATCGCCGCTGCTGCCATCAAGGCCGGCTGCATGCATTACTTCGGCTATCCGATCACACCTCAGACCGAGATCGCCGCTTACATGGCGAAGGTCATGCCGAAGATCGGCGGTACCTTCCTGCAGGCGGAATCCGAGATCGCCGCGATCAACATGGTTTACGGCGTAGCCAGCGCCGGTAAGCGCGTCATGACTTCCTCTTCTTCTCCGGGTGTGTCCCTGAAGGGCGAGGGCTTATCCTATTTAGCAGGCTCAGACCTGCCCGCCCTGATCGTTAACGTTCAGCGCGGAGGTCCCGGTCTCGGCGGTATCCAACCCTCCCAGTCCGACTACTTCCAGTCCACCCGCGGCGGCGGTCACGGCGACTATCACATGATTGTCCTCGCTCCCGCGTCCGTTCAGGAGATGGCTGAGCTGACCGTCAAGGGCTTTGAGCTCGCCGACACCTACCGCATGACCGCGATGATCCTCGCCGACGGTACGATGGGTCAGATGATGGAGCCCGTATCCATCGAAGACCTCGAGGTCAAGCCTGCTCCCGAGAAGCCCTGGGCTACCACCGGTACCAAGATGGCGCGTGAGCATAATATCGTCAACTCCCTCTCTCTGGTCCCCGAGGAGCTGGAGGAGCTGAACTTCAAGCGTTATGACCGCTATAAGGTCATCGAAGAGAATGAGACCATGTATGAGGAGTATATGGTCGATGACGCCGACATCGTGATCGCCGCGTTCGGTATTGCCGCGCGTGTATCGAAGAACGCTGTCGATGAAGCCCGTAAGCTGGGCATCAAGGTCGGTCTGATCCGTCCGATCACCCTCTGGCCGTTCCCGAAGGCTCCCTTCAAGAAGGCTGCAGAGCACGCGAAGGCGTTCCTGTCCGTCGAGCTGAACATGGGTCAGATGATCGAGGACGTACAGCTCGCGATCGAGTCTAAGTGTCCCGTTACCCTGTGCAACCGTGCCGGCGGTATGATCCCCGACCCGGCGCAGGTGCTGAACGCTATCAAAGAAATCAACGGAGGTATTGCGTAATGGCTGTATTTGAGAAACCGCACGCATTGATCGACGTGCCGCTGCATTACTGCCCCGGCTGCACCCACGGTATCGTTCACCGTCTGGTTGCCGAGGTCATCGACGAGCTGGGCATCGAGGGCAACACCATCGGTATCGCTCCCGTTGGCTGCTCCGTTATGGCATATAACTACTTCAACTGTGATATGATCGAGGCGGCTCACGGCCGTGCTCCGGCTGTCGCTACCGGCGTTAAGCGCGCCGATCCCGAGAACAACATCGTCTTCACCTATCAGGGCGACGGCGACCTTGCATCTATCGGTATGGCTGAGACCGTTCACGCGGCTGCCCGTAACGAGAACATCACCGTTATCTTCATCAACAACGCGATCTACGGCATGACCGGCGGTCAGATGGCGCCTACCTCTCTGGTCGGTCAGGTCACCCAGACCTCTCCCTACGGCCGTGATCCCAAGGCGTGCGGCTACCCGATCAAGGTCTGCGAGATGCTCAGTGAGCTTGTCGGCCCCGAGTACCTCGAGCGCGTTACCGTCAACAACGTCAAGAACATCCGTAATGCCAAGAAGGCGATCAAGAAGGCGTTCCAGAACCAGATCGACGGCAAGGGCTTCTCT
Organism: uncultured Clostridia bacterium; assembly: GCA_947166135.1. Taxonomy (GTDB): domain Bacteria; phylum Bacillota; class Clostridia; order Oscillospirales; family Acutalibacteraceae; genus Ruminococcoides. The sequence goes on from CAMVDB010000021.1 coordinate 16,688, forward strand.
CTTGTCGAGGTCGTTTCCTCCTGCCCGACCAACTGGGGCATGACCCCCAAGCAGGCGTTGGAGTGGATCGAGAGCGATATGCTGCCCTACTATCCGCTGGGCGTTTACAAGGATCGTTCCGCTGAACAGAAGGAGGCAGAGTAATGAGCGCTAAAAATATGTTATTCTCCGGCTTCGGCGGTCAGGGTATCCTCTTCGCCGGTAAGTTTATTGCTTATAAGGGTCTGATCGAAGAGAAGCAGGTCTCGTGGCTCCCGTCCTACGGTCCCGAGATGCGCGGCGGTACCGCCTCCTGCTCCGTTATCGTTTCCGATACCCCGGTCGGCTCTCCGATCGTCTCCAATCCCGATATCCTCGTCGCGATGAACCTGCCCTCTCTCGACCGCTTTGAGAGCAAGGTCGTCCCCGGCGGCATGATCTTCGCGGATTCTACCCTGATCGAGCGCAAGGTCGAGCGCGACGACGTCAAGGTTTTCTATATCCCCGCTACCAAGATGGCTTCCGATGAACAGCTCGGCAACCTCGCCAACATGATCATCGTCGGTAAGCTCTTAAAGGAGACCGGCGACTATACCGAGGAGGGCATCAAGGCTGCTCTCGATAAGGTCATCCCCGCAAAGCGCGCCAACATGAAGGACGTCAACTTCAAGGCGATCCGGATGGGCGCAGACTTTTAATACACCATACGATAGGATCCTGCCGCAGTCATAAGCTTCTTAGCTCACTACGCTTTGTTTTATGACCGACAGCTTTATGCGAATAGCGCATCAAGGATATTTAAGGAGGAAAATATTATGGATATCAAAGTTACCTTAAACCCGAATCCGAAGGAAAAGCCCGCCGATACCTCGACCCTCGGCTTCGGTAAGATTTTCACCGATCACATGTTCCGCTGGAGCTGGAACAGCGAGAAGGGCTGGTACAATCCCCGCATCGTACCGTTCGAGCGCCTCTCCATCCATCCCGCGTCCACCGTTCTGCATTACGGCTCCGAGATCTTTGAGGGCTTAAAGGCATATCGCCGCAAGGACGGTAAGGTCCAGATGTTCCGCCCGATCGAGAACATCCGCCGTATGAACAATTCCGCAGAGCGTCTCTGCCTGCCTCAGATGCCTGAGGAGGACTTCATGCAGGCGCTGGTCGAGTTCGTCCGCTTAGAGCAGGATTGGACTCCCGCCGATAAGGGCACCTCGCTCTATCTGCGTCCTTTCATGTACGGCAACGACGAGAGCCTTGGCGTTCACGCTGTTCACAACGCTGAGTTCATCATCATCGCTTCTCCCGTCGGCTCCTACTACAAGGAGGGTCTGAACCCCGTCAAGATCATGATCGAGGATCAGGACGTCCGTGCGGTTCGCGGCGGTACAGGCTACGCGAAGTGCGGCGGTAACTACGCTGCATCCAACCGTGCCGGCGAGCGTGCCGAGCAGCAGGGCTACAGCCAGGTTCTGTGGCTCGACGGCGTAGAGCGTAAGTATATCGAGGAAGTCGGCGCGATGAACGTTATGTTCAAGATCGGCGACGAGATCGTTACGCCTAAGCTGACCGGTTCCATCCTGCCCGGTATCACCCGCAAGTCCTGCATCGAGCTGCTCGCAAGCGAGGGTATCACCGTTTCCGAGCGTCTGCTGTCCGTTGATGAGCTTTCTCAGGCGATGACCGACGGCACTCTCGCGGAGGCATGGGGCTGCGGTACTGCGGCTGTTATCTCTCCGATCGGCGAGCTGTGCTACAAGGATCATAAGTACATCGTCAACAATAATGAGATCGGCGAGCTGTCCCAGCACCTCTACGATACCGTGACCGGTATCCAGTGGGGCGAGATCGAGGATAAGTTCGGATGGACCGTTGAGGTTTGATCTGAATAATCAACTGATAAAGCGGCAGGGGAGACCCTGCCGTTTTTTTAGCTTAAAGCTCATAGAGCGATGATGTAATGATGGTGTCATTGCGAGAAATGACCGTAGGTCATGATGTGGCAATCTCTTCATTTATACGTTTGTCAAAAACACCAGTTTTTTTATGACACAGTAATGCTTCGTTGACATAAAATCCAAAACATAATTTTAATGTGTTAAAGTGTTGACAATCCATTTTCTTTGTGCTATATTACTATAAGCAAAATAACCCTAAATGCGTTGATGAAATTATCGCTTTTACATCACGTCTTTTCAGAGAGCTGTCGGTCGGTGTGAGACAGCAGGACAGCAGAAGCGAGTCTCATTTCGGAGCAGAAACGCCGAACATGCAACCATGATCAAGTAAGCGTTTCCGGATTGTCCCGTTATCATGACAGAGGGCTTGTCAGAGCCCGGTGAGCGACCGTAGTATACGGTAAGCAGGGTGGTACCGCGAAGTAACTTCGTCCCTGAGGTCATTGACCTCGGGGATTTTTTGATGTACTGTAGTTGAAAGCTACTGCGTAGCCGTTTTATTGAACATATCATGTCGCTTCTATATACATAACTGAAAAGAGGAAACATTATGAACCAGATCAAGATTGCAGACACGACCTTATCGGACTCAAAGTCGACCTTATCCTTTAAACAGAAGCTGGAGATCGCCCGCAAGCTCGAGCGGCTGGGCGTCGACGCTGTCGAATTGCCCGAGATCGGTACCGCACGCGCGGATACCCTTCTGGTGCGTACCGCGGCGTCCTTCGTAAAGAACAGCGTGATCTCTGTTGCGGCAACCTCCGGAGAAGCGGCGATCGACCGTGCCGCTGAGGCGCTCGGCAATACCGCTCATCCGCGTATTCGCGTCGAGCTGCCCATGACCTCTTCCATTATGGAATATACGCTTCATAAGAAGCAGAATAAGATGTGTGATTATGTACGCTCGATGGTCGAGAAGGCGAAAGCCGTTTGCAATGACGTTGAGTTCGTTGCCGTTGACGCGTCCCGCGCCGAGGAAGCTTTCCTCCGTGAAGCGATTCAGACCGCCGTTGAAGCGGGCGCTGACAAGATCACCCTTTGCGACGATGCGGCAGTCCTTCTGCCCGACGACTTCGCCGCCTTTGTCAAGAGAATCTCCGAAGGGATTGAAGTACCCGTCGGCGTCCAGTGCAATAACAAGAACGGTGTCGCTACCGCCGCCGCGATCCTCGCGGTCAAGAACGGCGCCGCCTGCGTCAAGACCTCCATCGGCGGTGAGGCGACGCCCCTGCGTGAGTTCGGCGCCCTGATCAAGGATATCCGTGAGAACTATGATATCACTGCCAATATCCGCGCTACCGAGCTGCACCGTACCATCGATCAGATCGAGTGGATCATCAGCGGCAAGGCGCAGAATACCGTCACCCGCGAGATCGTCGACGACGGCGTGGTGCTCGAGCTCAACGATACCATCGATACCGTTCGCGAGAATATCGAGAAGATCGGTTACGACCTCTCCGATGAAGACGTCAAGCGCGTTTATGAAGAATTCCGCCGTATCGCACGCAAGAAGAACGTCGGCATCAAGGAGCTCGACGCGATCGTAGCCTCCGCCGCTCTGCAGGTTCCCCAAACCTACATTCTCGAGAATTATGTCATCAACAGCGGTAATCGCATCTCTTCCTCCGCTCAGATCTCCTTACAGCGAGAGGGCAGAACGGTACAGGGTATCGCGATCGGTGACGGCCCGATCGACGCCGCCTTCCACGCGATCGAGCAGATCATCGGACGTCGTTTCGAGCTGGATGACTTCTCTATCCAGACCGTTACACAGGAGAAGGAGGCGATGGGTAATGCGCTGGTTCGCCTGCGTGTAGGCGGAAGGATCTATTCCGGCACCGGTCTCTCGACCGATATTATCGGCGCTTCTATCCGCGCCTATGTCAGCGCGGTCAACAAGATCGTTTACGAAGAAGATTAAGAGCCGCGGTTCTTTTCTGTGAGATAAACCGATATTCAGATTTTATAAGGCTTAACATTTATTGAAAGGTATGTGATTACCGATGAAGTTTTCCTTTTCCACCAAGGGCTGGCATGATATTTCTTTTGAAGAATTTTGTACAGCCGCCGAGTATTTTAAGTTCGAGGGCATCGAGCCCCATAATATCAACAATGCCGCTTTTTCCGAGAAGAACGGCGTATTCCACGAGTATTCCGCTGCGGCGACCCTGCGCATGCTCTATGACAGAGGGCTGAGCCTGCCTTGTATCGACGTGATCAACGATATCGCCGACGAGGAGCAGACCGACGCCGCGATCGCTGAGATCGAGCGTTGTATGCAGATCGCGTCGAACCTTCGTATCCCGAACATCCGTCTTCGTGCAGAGCATCACGATAATACCGAGAAGGCTGTCGAGAACGTCAAGCGCCTGATCGATAAGGTGCTTCCCGATGCAGAGCGCGAAAAAGTCTCTCTCTTGATCGAGACCCGCGGCATGTATGCCGATACGGCGCTCTTGCGCGATACGCTCGAGTATTTCGCATCTGACTATGTCGCGGCGCTGTGGAACATGTCCGCCGCTTATTTCACGGTCGGCGAAACCCCTGCGAAGATCATCTCGAACCTCGGCGCGTATGTCCGCCACGTCCACCTCAACGACGCGGTCAAGACTGCTGACGGGATCGAGTACCGCCTGGTCGGCGAGGGTGATCTGCCGATCGCAGAATCCATGAAGGCGCTGCGTTCCGTCAACTATGACGGCTTCATCTCGCTGGTGTGGGATCCCCGCTGGTGCCCGGAGCTGGACGACATGGATATTATCTTCGCCCAGTTTATCAGCTTCATGAAGCAGTTCGCCGATACCTCCAAGAACGAAAGCGCGCTGTACTGGAACAACCGCCATACCGGCAAATTTGTCTGGAAGAAGGAGACCCTGATCGACTGCACCTTCTCCGACGTGCTCGACCGCATGGTGGAGGAGTTCCCCGACCAGCTCGCGTTCAAGTATACCTCTCTCGACTATACCCGTACCTACAGCGAGTTCCGTGACGACGTTGACGAGTTCGCCCGCGTACTGATCGCTCTGGGCGTCAAGGCGGGTTCTCACGTCGCTGTCTGGGCGTCGAACGTTCCCCAGTGGTACATCGCCTTCTGGGCGACCGTCAAGCTCGGCGCGGTCCTTGTCACCGTCAACACCGCCTATAAGATCCATGAGGCGGAATATCTCTTGAAGCAGAGCGATACCCATACGCTGGTCATCACCGAGGGCGCGAAGGATACCAAGTACGGCGATATCATCGCGCGCCTGTGTCCCGAGCTCGAGAACGTCAAAGAGGGCGAACAGCTCCACGCGAAGCGCCTGCCGTTTTTACGCAACGTTATTACCGTCGGCTTCGAGCAGAAGGGCTGCCTGACATGGGAAAAGGCGCTGGAATACGCCACCAAGACCCCGAAGAGCGAGGTCTACCGCATGGCCGCCGCCGTGGATAAGGACGACGTCTGTAACATGCAGTACACCTCCGGTACCACCGGCTTCCCCAAGGGCGTCATGCTGACCCATTACAATATCGTCAACAACGGCAAGAATATCGGCGACCGTATGGACCTCTCCACCGAGGATCGCATGATGATCCAGGTACCGATGTTCCACTGTTTCGGCATGGTTCTGGCAATGACCGCCTCCATGACCCACGGCGCGACCGTCCTGCCGCTGCCGTATTTCAGCCCGAAGCCCGCGCTTGCCTGTATCAATAACGAGCATATCACCGCCTTCCACGGCGTTCCTACGATGTTCATCTCCCTTTTGGAGCATCCCGACTTTCCAAACACCGACTTCTCCTATATGCGCACCGGTATCATGGCGGGATCACCCTGCCCGATCGACAAGATGCGCGAGGTCGTTGACAAGATGCACATGACCGAGATCACCATTGTCTACGGTCAGACCGAGGCGTCTCCCGGCTGTACCATGAGCTCCACCGAGGACTCTATCGAGGTGCGCGTCAACACCGTCGGCAAGGAGCTGCCCGAGATCGAGTGCAAGATCGTCGATCCCGAGACAGGGGAGGAGTGCCCGCCGAACGTCAACGGCGAATTCCTCGCCCGCGGCTACAATATCATGAAGGGCTATTATAAGATGCCTAAGGAGACCGCCGAAGCCATCGACAAGGACGGCTGGCTACATACCGGCGACCTCGCCTGCAAGACCGAGGACGGCTACTACAAGATCACCGGCAGACTCAAGGACATGATCATCCGCGGCGGTGAGAATATCTATCCCAAGGAGATCGAGGAATTCATCTATACCAATCCCAAGGTCTCCGACGTACAGGTCATCGGCGTTCCCGATGAGAACTACGGTGAAGAGATCATGGCGTGCATCATCCTCAAGGAGGGCGAGACCATGACCGAGCAGGAGATGAAGGACTTTATCGCCGCGAGCATGGCGCGCCATAAGGTGCCGCGGTATATCGACTTCGTCGACAGCTTCCCGATGAACGCCGCCGGAAAAATCCTCAAGTACAAGATGCGTGAGGACGCGGTCGAGAAGCTCGGACTGCAGAAGGCGAACAGCGTGGTGACGGCATAATGAGAGAAGGATTTCAGATCATCGACTCCCACTGCCATATCTATCCCGAGAAGATCGCCGCCAAGGCGGTCGCGGGTACGGATACCTTTTACGGCACGGTCGCCAAGTGCGACGGGACTGCGGGGAGTCTGTTGGAGATCAACACAGAGGTCGGCATCGACCATTCGCTGGTACAGTCGGTCGCGACCACCCCGAAGCAGGTCAATTCCATCAACAGCTTCATCGCCGAGACCGTCAAAGCCGCCGACGGCAGGCTGACGGGACTGGGTACGCTCCATCCCGACAGCGAGGATCAGCGCGCCGACGTCGAGCACCTGATCGCGCTCGGATTGAAGGGCGTTAAGCTCCATCCCGATATCCAGCGCTTCAAGATCGACGACTACCGCTGTTTAAAGATCTACGAGCTGTGTGAGGAATTCGGACTCCCGATCCTGATGCACACAGGCGATAAACGCTATGATTTCTCGAATACGAACCGACTGGTTCCGATCCTCGAGACCTATACCAATCTGACGATCATCGGCGCCCACATGGGCGGCTGGTCGCTGTGGGACGAGGCGAGTCTGGAGCTTGCGGGCACGCCGAATCTCTATGTCGACTGCTCGTCCACGATGGCGTGGGTACCGCTCGACAAGACCGCCGAGATCATCCGCCGCTACGGTGCCGAAAAGGTGCTGTTCGGTACGGATTATCCCATGTGGCACCCGAGGGACGAGGTGAATATGTTCTTTGAACTCGACCTTACCGATGATGAACGCCGCATGATCCTCAGCGAAAATGTAAAAAAGCTGTATCAGTTGGAAATATAAGCCCGGTTAACGGAGAACAGAGAACAGAGAACGGAGAACGGTGAAGGGCGGACGCTGTCCGCATCTGATTGATATAATAATAACGTCTGCGACCCTATACAGAGCCGCAGACGTTTTAATTTAGCAGTCGTTATATCAATCCAAAAGCCGTCAGGCTTTCCCATCACCATTCACCATTCACCATTCACCATTCACCATTCTCCATTCTCCGAAAAAAGCCGTCAGGCTTTCTCGTACCTGTTCTTGATCTTCTTTTCCTTCTCCTCGATCAATCTCAGAAATTCGCGGTTACTCTTTGCGGCACACAGCATGGAGGTGAACCGCATATCCGACAGCATGTAGGTCAGGCGGCGTTTTGCTTCGAGATATTCATCCGAGCCGTCCTTTCCCGCAATCAGGAAGATCAGCCTGACCGGTCGTTTGTCCGGCGCTCCGTAATCTACACCCTTTCGGACGGTAACGGCGCTGACAGAGGTTTTCTGAGCTCCCTTATGACATACCTCGGGTACGGCTACTCGGAAAGACAGAGCACTGCTGCCCTTCTGCTCCCGTTCGCGTACCTCGCGGCTGAGGGTCAGCGCGTCGCGGATATCGCCGTCATGCTGCTGCAGCTCGATCAGCCTGTCCAGCGCTTCATCCTTAGTATACAGCTCCGCGCCGACTTCGACTAAGTTCTCGTTCATCAGTTCACGTATTATCATAATGCCAGTATGGACGTATTTGATCGGAATATACAGAATAATCCAAGCTAAAAAAAGCGTGAGCCTCCGACGGAAGCCCACGCTTTCTTTGCAAAAACATATATCATTTAAGGAGAGAAATGGAATTATCAGAAGATAAAGAATGCCAATACGCCGATCCCGATCCCGATCACGGCGCCGCCGATGACGTCACGGATGAAGTGAACGCCCGACAGTACTCTGGTCACGCCGATCGCAGCCGCGAGCGCCAGCATGATGATACCGATCTTTACGTTGATATACAGGAACGCCATCGCGATGATGAATGCGCATACCGTATGTCGCGAGGGAAAACTGTGTCCCCTGGTTGCTTTACTGACGGCGGGATCATAGCTGTAGACCTCATAGGGTCGCTTTGCGTTGATGATCGCCCTGAGCACCGTTACGAGGATCAGCGTACCCAGCGGCACGAGCATGAATCTGAGAAAATGCTCGCTGTTAAATCCTTCGTTCACCCCGAGCGCGATCAGCTGAACGGGGTAGAAGATATACATGACCAGCGGCAGAACGTCATGGAGCGCCTTAATGGTATTACTGCGCGTTCTGGTCTGTGAGAAATACGCGCTCATTTCGCGATAGTTTTCGCCTTTCATTCTGCCACATCCTTTCTGTTTATCATCATCGTTTGCAGTGTCAGTGACAGATGACAGGAGTCTGCGCCGGAGGATGACAGCATTTTTGTTTCTGTGCTTTTATCTTAACAGGGATTTATGAAGGGCGAATGGATAAAAAATGTCTAATTTATTAACATTCTATGACAATTCTGCGAAATCGTGAAAAGTATAAGCGACGCGGCGATCTCGACTGATGAAAACAGTGCGATTATTCTGTAGATAGTTATATCTCCATATCCACATTATAGCTCTCGAGCCAGCAGTCGAGTTCGATAAGGTAGGCGAGGATCTGCGGCGCTTTCATCAGCTGACCGTACCACGGATCGGACAGCTCGTCGGGGTGCTCCATGATCTCTCGGATTCCATCCGGATCAAGTAGATTATTGATTCTGCGGGAGCTGTCGGCGAGTATCTCCTCAATACGCTTTTTGCACAGCTCCATGTAGACGGGGTTGTGGGTCTTGGGATAGGGGCTTTTCTTGCGGTAGACGATATTGCGCGGCAGGATATCCTCGAACGCCTTGCGGATGATGCCCTTCTCTCTGCCGCCGTACGCCTTGAGCTCCCACGGCATGTTGTAGGCGTAGTCGATCAGGCGGTAGTCGCAGAACGGCACTCTGACCTCCAGCCCCGAGTACATCGAACAGCGATCCTTGCGCTCCAACAGGCACTGCATGAACCAGTAGTAGTTCAGCGCGAACATCTCGCGCATCCTCTTGTCGACCACGCTGTCATCTTTCAGACTGTCGACGGCACGGATGGTGTCGAGGTAACGCTCTCTGACGTATTCTTCACCGTGTGGGAGGATACCCGCTTTCAGCACCTGCCTGCGAATCGCCTGCTTTCGCGACCACGGGAAGCAGTCCTCAAATAGAATATCGCGGTTATGGTACCACGGATAACCGCCCCACAGCTCGTCGGCACACTCGCCCGAAAGAGCTACGGTGAACCCGCGCTTGATCTCCTTGCAGAATAAGAGCAGCGACGAGTCGATGTCGACATACCCCGGCAGATCGCGCGCTTTTACGGAGGGGTAGAGGGCATGGAACAGGTCTTCGTTATCGAGGATGACCTCGTGATGATGAGCGCCGCAGCTCTCGACCATCATATCGATATAGTCATAGTCGGCGTTAGGCTGGAACAGGCTCTTCTGAAAATAGCGGCGGTTATCCGCGTATTCGACGGAATAGGTGTCGATCGGAGGCTGATTATTTCTTTTACGGAAATTTGCTGCTGTCTGACAGATGATGCTGGAGTCGAGTCCCCCTGAGAGAAAGAAGCACATCGGCACATCGGTGACCAGCTGGCGCTCGATCGCGTCGGTCAGCAGATAGCGGACATGTTCAATGGTTTTCTGTTCATTATCCTCATGCGGATGAGCGGTAAGCGAGAAGTAGCGTGTCTTATGCAGCTTATCGTTCTCATATATCGCGTATTCACCCGGGAGCAGCTCGCTGATGTCCTTAAAGATACCGTTTCCCGCTGTCCTTGCGGGGCCGAGGAAGAACAGCTCATATAAGCCCTCTTCGGTAACGGTCGGCTTGACTCTGCCGCTGTTCAGGATCGCTTTGATCTCCGAACCGAACACCAGCCCGTTCGGATAGCTGTGATAAAACAACGGCTTTACACCTACGCGGTCACGGCAGAGGAACAGACGATGAGCTGTTTCCTCGTATACGGCGAACGCAAAGATACCGTTGAGCTTTTCGGCGCATTTTTCCTTGTAGTAGCAGTAAGCCTTGAGCAGTACTTCCGTGTCAGATCGTGTGCCGAAGCCGAAGCCTGCCGCCTTCAGCTCATCTCTTAATTCATCTGTATTATACAGCTCGCCGTTATATACGATGGTGTACTTCTCGCCCTCGTACAGGGTCGACATCGGCTGCTGACCATGCTGCGGGTCGATGACGCTCAGCCTTCGGTGCAGGAGCGCCGCGTGACGGCGGATGTACGCGCCGTGTTCGTCCGGACCCCGCCGCTCAAGACACCGCGACATTTCCGTCAGTCTATCATTCTCTTCGTATAAGTTTAGCTCCTTATCGAGCCAGCCCGCGATTCCGCACATAATATACCTCCATACAAATATGACATTACGAAGTTCCGTTGGAACTGTGGCAACCTCAACCGATCATTGGTCAGCTATCTCGCTTTGACAGCTTACTTACCGACGCCGAGAAGAACAGGGAGCAGATCACCAGCGCCGCCGAGCCGATCAGCGTAGCGGATTTTGCGACCGTCAGCGGAAGATCGGCGCTGTTGAACACCTTGACCTCGATCGGGAAAATCAACAATAGAGTATATGTAGCGGCTGAAGCGATTATACCTTGGATAATTCTGCATAAGAAAAATAATAACGGCTTGATTTTTATTGAGCCTGCAGCGGCAAAGATCTGTAAATGCACCGAGATACCGCCGAAGCCGATGAAGAAAGCGATCAGCGCGAGCGGATATTGTCCGCACAGTACCGCACAGCCCGAGGTGATCTCCATTACTGCCGAGAGGATTGCCGTCAATCCTCGATCGGGGGATACCGCCGTCAGTACCTCGATCATCGCCGAGCACAGCACCACCATCGCGCACATATGGAAGGTCGAGCGCGAGGCGTCGGCGACCGAGGCGATCAATAAATGAGCATTTGTTTTCTGTATACTTCCCGCCGGCGGTGTGATCTCGCTTTTCACCGCTCTGCCGATGATCATCCCCGTGAAGATCGTCGCGAGTAATTCTGCGATCAACAGCAGTATTCCCGCTTCGGGAGAACCCAGCAGCGCCCGTCCGATGAAGTTGATAAGGAACCCGGGACCCGCACAGACGGCGATCAGCGCGGTTTTTTGCGCCTGCTTCTCGCTTAGCGTCCCGCGCTCCGTCATTATCGCGGCGCACCTCGCGCCGACCGGATAGCCTCCGACCAGCGCGAGCAAAATGACCGCGAGCGACGGATAGGGCAGTCGGAAGAGCGCCTTGGATACGCCGTTCAGCGGTTTTGCGACCGCTTCCGCGATCCCGCTCTTGACCAGATACGCCGCTATCGTCATCAAAAGGAACAGCGACGGTACCAGAACTTCGACACAGAACAGGATGCCGTTGAGGATTCCGCGCGAACATTCCGTGCCGAATCTCAGACAGATAAAAATTGCGATTACTGCAAGCAGCAATTGCGCTGTTTTTCTGAAATAGAATAATTTTTCTCGTTTCATGTCATCACCAAATAATATATATGCGAGGTCGGTCATAAAATATATGGGTGATAATGTGAAAAAGAAAACTGATGAAAAGAAATCCCGCCGCTCCGATCTGCCGATCGCTAATCTGCCCTGCATTGAGCTCAGCGGTAACCGTGAGATGCTGATCGAGGGCAGCCGCGGGGTGCTCGAATATTCTCCCGCTTGTATTCGCATCAATACGGCGGGTATGATCCTCTCAGCCGAGGGGCGAGAGCTGAACCTGCGCTGTATCTCGGAGTCTGCGCTGATCATCGACGGCTTCATTACGAGCCTGACTTTTACGGTGTAAGCAAATGCTGTTAAGATTATTGCGCTATATGCGCGGCTATGTACGATTCACCGTCAGCGGAAAGTACCCGGAACGATTTTTGAACATCACAGCCCGCCGAGGCGTCAGATTATGGTCGGTCGAGCGGCGCGGAGAGGGCTTCTGCGCCTGTATGTACCGCGCTGATTACCGCGCGATCCGTCCGTTGGCACGCGGCGCGGGCGTATGTCTGAAGGTAAACAGCAAGCACGGTCTGCCTCAGCTTGCCTCACGATACCGAAGCAGAGCGGGGATCGTCCTAGGCGGCTGTGCTTTTGTACTGACAGTATTCGTGATGTCGCTCTTTGTCTGGAGCATTGATATCACGGGGCTTGATACCTACAGCGAGTCAAGGATGCGTGATATCCTGCGCGATAAGGGGCTTTATGTCGGCGCGTTCAAGCCGTCCGTTGACGCGGTCAGCCTTGCCGATTCTGTCATGATCGAGAACAGCGGGATCGGATGGATGGCTGTCAACCTCAGCGGCTCGTATGCCTCGGTCGAGGTCAAGGAGAAGGCGATCCCGCCCGTGGTAGGCGACGTCGTTACGCCCTGTAACGTCAAAGCCCGCTGTGACGGACTGATCGTGTCGGTCGAGGCGGGGGAAGGAACCGTATCCGTTCAAGAGGGTTCGGCGGTCATGCGCGGTCAGCTGCTCGTCAGCGGCGTGATGGAGAACGCGGACGGCGGTTCTCGGCTCGTACACGCTTCGGCGAAGGTCAACGCACGAACTACACATGAAGCGGAATTTACCGTTCCCGAGCATCTGACGCAGATGAAGCCGACGGGAGAGACCGCCGAGCGGTACAGCGTTCGTCTTTTCGGTCTGTCGGTTCCCTGCAATATCAGCGGGGTGGATTCACCGTACACGCTCCCGCGGGAGATGGAGGCAGCGCCGTCGCCCCTCGGCGTACAGCTGCCGATCGGCAGGGTCACAGAGCGGATCTCTGCGATAGAGCCTGAGGAGATCACCTTGGATGAAAATTCCGCAAAAGAATTATTAGAACGACAAGCTGTTTTATATGAGGCTTTTTCACTGCCTGAATGTACGGTAGAAGCCCGCGATTCAAGCCTCGAGTACAAGGACGGCAGTTATATCCTGCACGTGACCTACAACTGTATCGAAGATATCGCGAAGGAGGAGGAGATCGGAGTAGGGGAGGTGTATTGAGAGTGTGGAGTTAGGAGTTATGGAGTCGGGTATTATGGATCAACTTGCCAATTCTTCCGTTTTATGCTATACTGTGCTTAAGCAACCGGGTTCGGATTTGTTCTCGGTTGCTTATCCTCAATATAGAAAGATGATATTATGAGAATTATGTGTATCGGCGACGTGGTCGGTTCTGCCGGCTGCGCCTTTCTGCGCGAGCATCTCCCCGCGTTCAAGCGGCAGCAGCAGGTCGATCTGGTGATCTGCAACGGCGAGAATGCCGCCGACGGCAACGGCATTACCCCCAAGTCTGCTGACCATATCTTCACCTCGGGCGCTGACGTGATCACCCTCGGCAACCACAGCTTCCGCCGCAGGGAGGTCTATCCCTACCTTGATGAAACCCCTAACATCATCCGTCCGTATAACTATCCCTCGTCCCTGACGCCGGGCAAGGGCGTCTGCACCGTCGATATGGGCTTTACCACCGTAGCGGTCGTCAATCTCATGGGGCAGCAGTTCATGGACGCGAATATGGATAATCCTTTTCAGGCTATCGACAGGATACTGAAGGAGCTTGACGCGAAGATCGTCATTGTCGATTTCCATGCCGAGGCGACCTCCGAGAAGCGTGCTATGGGACTGTATCTCGACGGCAGGGTCAGCGCGGTCTTCGGCACGCATACTCACGTCATGACCGCCGACGCCGAGGTGCTGCAGGGCGGTACGGGTTATATTACCGATGTCGGGATGACCGGTGTGATCGACAGCTGTCTCGGCGTAAAGAAGGATATCATCATTCGCCGCTTCCAAACGATGCTGCCCGAGCGCTTTGATTATGCCGACGGCGCATGTAAGCTCGACTGCGTGATCTTTGATATCGACCGCAAAACAGGCAGGTGTACAGGCGCTCAGTCATTTGAACTAAGATAATTTACAAAAATAGGGTCTTTTTTGTATAGATAGCGCTTGCTAATTTTGGCAATTTAGTGTATAATAAAACAAGTTTGTAACTAAATAGTAAGGATGTGTTTACGTTGATTAACGGTGAAACCCTGAAACTGGCGATCATTTCCGGCGCCAATAATATTTCTTCCATCAAGGCTCGTATTAACGACCTTAACATTTTCCCGGTTCCCGACGGCGATACCGGTACAAACATGTCGATGACCATCGTTGCCGCTGCCGACGCCCTCAAGGATGCCGAGGCAGGTACGGTAGCCGATGTTTCTCGTATGACCGCTTCCGCGATGCTTCGCGGCGCTCGCGGTAACTCCGGCGTTATCACCTCTTTGCTTTTCCGCGGAATCTCAAAGGGTCTCGAGGGAAAGACCGAGGCTGACGGCGCCGATCTGATCCACGCGCTGGGTCTGGGCGTTGAGGCGGCTTATAACGCTGTCACCAAGCCCACCGAGGGTACCATCCTCACCGTAGCCCGTATGGGTTATGAGGCGGGTCTTGAGGCGCTCATGACCGAGGATGATCCCGCGGCTCTGTGGGAGATCGTATGTGACGCGGCTCTCGACGCGCTGGAGCAGACTCCCGAGATGCTCCCCGTCCTTAAGAAGGCGGGCGTTGTAGACGCAGGCGGCAAGGGTATCCTGACCATCTTCGAGGGTATGCTCTCCGTTATTCGTGACGGCGTTGTCGTCGAGTATGACGAGACCGCTTCCGAGAGCGTCGGTGACGATACCTCCGATGATTTCTTCCGTTCCGCCGCTGCTGAGTTTGACGATGTGATCAACTTTACCTACTGCACCGAGTTCATCGTCGGCAGAGATCCCGAGATCAAAGAGGATCCCAATGATTTAAGACTGTTCCTTGAGACCATCGGCGACTGTGTCGTTACCGTCGCTGACGATGAGATCATCAAGGTTCATGTACATACCGAGAACCCCGGCGAAGCGCTCCAGAAGGGCTTGACCTACGGTCAGCTCCTCACCGTCAAGGTCGAGAACATGAAGGAGCAGCATAAGAAGGCGAAAGAGGACAACGATAAGGCGAAGGCTGAGAAGGAGAAGGCGGAGAAGGCTGAGCCCGTTATCGCCGAGCCGACCGAGGAATACGGCTTTGTCGCTGTTGCGGCGGGTGAGGGTCTGTCGAACCTCTTCAACGAGCTGGGCTGCCTGAATGTCGTATCCGGCGGTCAGAGCATGAACCCCTCCACCGAGGATATCCTCGCGGCGGTTCTCGCGACTCCCGCAAAGAAGGTTTTCGTTCTTCCGAACAACAAGAATATCATCATGGCTTCCGAGCAGGCTAAGGCGCTGGCTGAGGACAGAGAGGTCGTTATCGTTCCGACCCGTACCATCCCGCAGGGTCTCTCCGCAATGCTGGTATTCGATCCCGACAGTGATACCGAGACTAATGTCGAGAACATGATGCAGGCGGCGAAGCACGTCGCGACCGGTCAGATCACCTTCGCGGCTCGTGACTCCGAGTTCGGCGCGAGAAGGATCAGAGAAGGCGAGATCATCGGTCTGGATAACGGTAAGCTGACCGTTACCTCCTCCACGCCGAACAAGGCGCTCTATAAGCTCGCGAAGTCCATGATCACCAAGGATATGAGCTTTGTGACCCTGATCTCCGGCGAGGACGTTTCCGATGAGGACGCTGCCGCTGCTGTTGAGATGCTCGAGAGCAAGTTCGCCGATCAGGTCGATATCACCTACATCAAGGGTGATCAGCCCATCTACTACTACATTTTCAGCGTAGAATAATCAATAATTGCATCAGAAAAGGCTGTTCCTTCGTGAACAGCCTTTTCAGTCTGTCGAAAAAGTCCAGCTTAGGCTGGGCTTTTTGTTGTATCTATGGTAT
>CAMVDB010000022.1 GCA_947166135.1 uncultured Clostridia bacterium
CCTCCGAAATTTGGTTTTTGCTATTTGGAAAGAGTAACTGAAAATGAAATAGCCTCATGTGTCAAGCAGGTTGACACACAAGACTATGAATCATTTGTATTCAATTATCTTTCTATTTGTTATTGTAACAAATTCGAACATATTTGTCAAGTCTATGGTGTCGAACCATCATTGGTTTGTTCCTTTCCGTATGCCGAGCTGTTCTTCGGAGCCGTTCGGTGTTTTCTTTGTATTACGCCGCAATATTTGACATCGGATTTGTATCATAATAGAAATATCTGCTTCATATGATTTTTTACCTACCGTCCTTCGGGACGGCTTTTTCTTTATTACACCCAGTAAATCCGGACAACATTTTCTTTGTCTAAGCGGAGTAATCTTTTCTCTTTTGTGCACTATTATTTCCATTAAAAAAGCAAGCCTATACATTTTCTTGCATTCATCGGCTGTTTTGGCGCACACAGCACCTAAACTTTGGATTTTCCCCTCAAGCAAGCCACCTAAAACAGGGGACTTGAAATCTCTCAAAAATGGCTAAATGGTCGGCGTTGCCGTCCGTTGTAATTTGAAGGGCGGCAAAATGCAAGCCGCCCTTCTTTCTCCTGCTTCAAAATCGAACTTACACCGTATTCGTCATATTGAACAATTTGCTTCACACAATCGGTGCCCCAACCAGCTTTATTTTGGGAACGGTATTGAACAGGGACGACAATACATTGTAATGAAATGCCGCTTATCTAAGCGCTTTTCTAATGCATGAATGCTGTGTAGAAAAATATCGTCCCCACCGTCCCCGAGCAATAAACGAAGATATACCCCAGTGAAATCATTTTATCGAATCCATTATATTTAACAAACTCTGATAACTATCCACATCGTGATATCTGACTTCACTTGTCGAGATATTGTTGAACAATTTCTTTGCGCATTTGATCTTCGCCTGCTCAATCGGTCTGAGACTCAGGCTCTCCATGGTGCCCTTTGTCTCGGCGACAAAGTAGATATGTTTGACGGTGCCCTCATAAAACGCAATCGCCCAGTCGGGAGAATAGTTGCCAACAGGCGTCGGGATATGGAAGCCCTTCGGGAGCTTTGCGTAGACACATACTTCATCCGCAGTATCCAGATCCTCGGCAAATCGGCGCTCGATACTCTGCTCGGCGCTGCCGTCGGTGAACACATAATCCTGAACCGCTTTATCCGCCTTGAAAGCCTGTTCCAAAGGACGTGAGTTCTTTTCAGCGGTAAAGATACCGCTGTCATACTCACCATCAATCTGGTTGTACGAGATATGTTCTACGATCGCGGTCGCCTTCTGCTCATTGATCAAGCGGCTGATCTTGGTGATGAATTCCTCGGGATTGTTGCGGAACATACTGAGCTTCTGTTCAGAGATGCCTTTTAGAATCCGCACAACCGTTTTTCTGGTCAACTTTGTCTGTTCAGCAATCTTGCCTACCAAATCATATTTGACAGCGCTCTTTTCACGATGCTTCAATACCTTTGTTTTGGTGTGTTCTCTGTCAAAGGAATCTCCGCGCTCAAGCTGATGGCGTTCCATATCATCCTTCTGCGAGCCGACAGTCGTCGTGTATTGCAACTCTGCGACAACCAGCTTGTCATTGATATGGACGACCGCGTTGCGTACCAGCTCATCACTGTCAAAGTCGACCGTATAGGCGTACTTCCGGTTGATTTGTTTCCAGAGAGTCTGGAACTCTTTTTTATAGAAATTATCGTTCAGGGGATTGTCCTTGACCTTAGTCTCGTTACCGTCGACAAACATACGCTCCAGCACACTGTCGTCATAGATCGCCTGAATCAGACCATGGATGCCTTCTGCCATACTCTCCATCCCATTGGGCAATTCGGCAAGTGTACCCATCTGCGCGTCCATGCGATACTTATCGGTCACCTTGCGCTGCATATCGACATAGCCGTTGAGTATCAAATAGAACTCGATATTGTTTGCCATATCGTCGGTAATCAGCGTCGGCACACCGTCCACCTTGACATACTTGCCCTTGAAGTATTCGGATGTCGCCGTCTCGGGACGATCATACAGCTCCGCCTTGATATCCTTCTGCAAATCGCCGACAAACGACTTATAGCTCTCACTTGCAATAACGGTCAGCATATTGATATCATGCACCTGATCGCCGACACTCTCCACATCAATGCGGCTGCCGTTGCGGTCTACACAAAGGCGCAGTCCGCGTCCAACCTCCTGCCGCTTGGCAGTATTACTGTCGGAATGTTTCAAGGTACAGATCTGGAACACATTGGGATTATCCCATCCTTCACGCAAGGCAGAATGGGAAAAGATAAATCTTGTCGGCTCCTCAAAGCTGAGGAGTCTTTCTTTATTTTTCAGAATCAGATCGTAAGCGGAAATATCATCGGAGAATTCACTCCCGCGCTTGAGCTTGCTATCAACTGCATGACCCTTTTTATCGATGCTGAAATAGCCCTTATGCACCTCGCTCGGATCACTGCATTTCTCACGCAGATATTTCTGATAAGAAGTCTGCTCAACTTTCAGAAACTCATTGAGCACACTCAAATACTCTTCTTCAAATATCTTGCCGTACTCGCCGAGTTGTTCATCGCCGTTCTCATCATAGAGTCGGTACTTCGCAACTTCATCGATAAAGAACAGTGACAAGCATTTGATCCCGCGGTTAAAAAGCTGTTCCTCTTTCTCAAAGTGCGAGAGAATCGTCTCGCGGATCTGGATACGTCGCATATCCTTTTCGGATACGTCGCCAACCACATTACCCGTGCTGATCAATTCGCCGTTGGTAAAGGTCACCGTATGATTGATCGGATTGATCTCGGAAACGACAAAGCCCTTATACTGCTCCATCTCCTTGGAAAGGAAAAACAGATCGTCACCCACGCCGACAGTACGTGACTCACGGTTGATCGACTTGTTATATCCAATCTCCATCTCGATCTTCGCCATCGGGGGCTTGTTCTTCGACAAAACGATCTGCTCGAGGTACAGATACTTGTCCGTACCGCGGAAGTTCTTGACCTCAAAGCCCTTGACCTCGATCTTCTTGACCAAGCGTTTATTAAACGCATCCAGCGCGTCAAGCACATAGACAAGGTTATGCTGGGTCTTATGGGTCGCGGAATAGTTCAGCGCAAACAGCGGATTGAAGTTTTTCAGCGCCTTCTGCGTGACCTCGCCGCTCATCTTCTGCGGCTCGTCCAAAATCAGGATCGGACGATTCGCCTTGATGACGTCAATCGGACGACGGGAGCCGAACTCATCGCGCTTAGAGTAGATGATACGGCTCTCCTTATTCTTCGCGCCTTCCTTGAGCGAGGACGCGAACGCCTGCGTATTGATGATCATGACGTTCAGCCCCGAGTTGCCGGAGAACGAATCAAGCTGGTTGAGATTGGAACTGTTATAGACAAAGAAACGTGCTTTCTTGCCGTAATGCTCCATGAAGTGATCTTCCATCGTCTCAAACGACTTCTTCACACCCTCGCGGATTGCAATAGAAGGCACCACCACGATGAACTTCGTCCAACCGTAACGCTTGTTCAACTCGAACATTGTCTTAATATAGACATAGGTCTTGCCGGTACCGGTCTCCATCTCGATGTCCAGACTGCACCGTCCGAGATCGCCCACCAGCGCGGATGACGTCTTGATATTATTCTCCTGCTGGATACGGCGGATATTCGCGAGCAGCTGATCGTCGGAAAGGCTGATCCGCTCATTCTTATAGCCGATATCATATAGGTAGTTGTCATCAAACTCGTCGCCGTCGAGCGTCGCTTGAATGTTCTCGAACTTCTTTGAGCCGAGGTCGCGGGTATACCGCGTACCGGTATCCATCCCCTGACCGCTGAAAACATTCACGATTGCCTCCACCGCGTCAGTCTGATATTGTTGTATTTTGAATTTGAAATTCATAGGATCACCTTGCATTTGCTTTGTTACTTAGCTATATTGTTATCTTGAAGCTTTATTCTTTTTCTATAGCGTTTTCTCATTTCCTATTTTCTATCTGTTCCTTGATACGCTTGAGGGTTAATGAGAAGGAGAAGATAGAGCTCTCCATACGCTTCATCAAATTGATAGCGTTCAAACGACGCAGACCAAGCTCGCGGTTCTCCTGTGTGAAACCGATATTGATAGCGTTGTCTTTATACATTTCCGCGTACTTTTCTTTTTTGAACGGAAGGATATAATGAGACGGCAGATAGATATATAGCCCCAACATCATCAGCTGCTCAAAAATCTCATTATAGGTAATGGCGGTTTTGAGATCGGTTAGTGGAGGATAAAGTGAAATCGGCGACAGTCGAGTCGGGAAGGTTCCGATATCCGTCGTATCATAGTATTTTTGGATATGCTTGCGCGAGCGTGCGATCGTAACGCTGTCAAGGACTTCAAAAAAGTCGTAATCGAGCATTTTGAGCAACGCCTCTGTTGTACGCTTTTCGGGAGCAGATTTGCTCCATGCGTTAAACGCCTTCTGTGCATTGCGGAATATCTCGTCGATCGTTCGCTTGGTATCAAGTTGTGAATCGATCAACGCGGCATTGCCTTCATAAGCAAGCGCGAGCTGATTCTTCAGATCGTTGAAACGATTATTAACCGGAGTTGCCGAGAGCATGAGAACCTTTGTCTTGACTCCCTTGCGGATTACCTGATTCAGCAGCTTGAGATAACGGTTTTCTTTTTCATTATCTTCGCCCGAGAGCTGTCCGCCGTTTCGGAAGTTATGGGATTCATCAATTACGACCAGATCATAGTTGCTCCAGTTCAAACGATTCAATTCAATGCCGTTGGAGCTTCCGCGTGTACGGCCGAGATCGGTATGGAATAATACATCATAGCGGAGCCTGTCCTCGGCAATCGGATTGTTGAGATAGTTGCCCTTGTAGGTGTTCCAGTTCGCTGATAGCTTCTTCGGACAAAGAACTAATACGGTCTTGTTTCGATTCTCATAGTATTTGATGACGGATAAAGCGGTAAATGTTTTACCGAGACCAACGCTGTCTGCAAGAATACACCCGTTGTATTTTTCCAGTTTGTTGATGATCGCAAGACACGCCTCACGCTGGAAATTATACAGCATGTTCCATATCTTGCTGTTTTTGAAGCCGGTCGCCTCATTCGGCAGGACATCCTCGGAGATATCCTCAAGGAATTCGTTAAACAGGTTATATAGGGTGATAAAGTAAATGAATTCCGGCGGGTTCTCATTATAGGCTGCAGAGATGTTATCTATCACCTCGTCAGTGACATCTTGCAAGCGTCGCTTATCATTCCAGAGTTGCTCAAAAAGCTGGAGATATAATTCGGATAGCGGAGATTCAACCTTATTAACATAGCTATATGCTTTGTTGCCTCGCTCACAGCCAAGGTCTACGGTAGTGAAGCCATCGATAGGCATATAGTTTTTGTCATCAAGATTAATGAAACCCGTCATCTTTTCGTTGGTGATATTAGATTTGAATTTAACCTTCTGTCGGATCCAGTCAGCACATTCTTTGGCAATTGCTTTTTGGGTTAGCTCATTACGGAGCTTGATCTCGAATTCTGTTCCGTAAATACTACGCTCACGGTTCAGCCGAGGGATGTAAAACTCTCTTTTTTCTTTAGCAACCTTCTCAGTTGTAAATGTCGGAGAGGTAAAAATAAATCGCAGCTCATCAATACTCTCCAACTCATCTTTCAGTTCCTGAAAGGCGTAGATTGAAAAGCATGCGGCTGCGATCTGCATTTTACTTCCTGTATGAAGCTCTTTCGATAAATCGTCTTTGAGCGTTTTATTGGTGTTATAGATAATTTCCATGATTAACCCGCCGTCAAATAGTGTTAAAGCATATAACTATACATAATAAATGATACCACTAAACTCGACATTTTTCAACGAAAATATTGAACTACATGATTAATCATTTTTCCACCTCCTCATATTCTTCCGATAATCAAAGGGAAGAAAGTATTGAAGGACAGCTGAGAGAATGTATGGCGTTTGCCGAGAAGAACGATATTCAAATCGTTGAGACGTACATCGACAGAGCGCTCTCCGCAAAGACAGATAATCGTCCCGGGTTTCAGCGGATGATTCGGGACAGTGACAAAGAACAATTCGAGGTCATCATCGTATGGAAGCTTGACCGCTTCGCCCGAAATCGTTACGATTCTGCACACTATAAGGCGATCCTGAGACGCAACAACGTGCGTGTGGTTTCCGCTACCGAGGCGATCTCGCAGGGTCCCGAAGGCATTATCCTTGAATCTCTCCTGGAAGGCATGGCGGAGTATTACTCAGCCGAGCTTGCCGAGAAGGTGCTCCGCGGTATGAATGAGAACGCTTACAAATGCAAATTCAACGGAGGTACGATCCCATACGGCTACTATGTAGATGACGAACAGCATCTGCAGATCGAACCCGCAACCGCGGCTATCGTCCGTGAAGTTTTCGAGCTTTACGACAGCGGGATGACAATGAAAGAAATCGTGACTACGCTCAACGATAAAGGACTCCGCAACAGAAGAGGAAATCCGTTCAAGATATCCGTTATCTCCAAAATGCTGACCAATCGGCGATATATCGGCGAATACAAATTCAGAGAGATCGTTATCGAGAACGGTATCCCTGCCATCATCCCGAAAGAGATGTTTGAATCCGTCAACAACAAACTAAGCGCAAACAGAAAAAAGCCCGCCCGAAAGAAATCAGGCGAGGAGTATATTCTGACTACAAAGCTCTACTGCGGCAACTGTAAATCCTTTATGGTCGGCGAGAGCGGTACCAGCCGATGGGATAAAACCTACCGCTACTACAAGTGCGTGTCTGCAAAGCGGAAAAGCGGCTGCGATAAGAAAGCTGTTCAGAAGGATCTGATTGAAGATCTGGTGATCGATCAAATCCAAAAAATCATCCGAGACGATTCCGCTATTAATCTGATCGCAGACAAAATCATCAAGACACAAGGCGAAGAGGATAACGGAATTCAACTTCTCAGGCGCCAGCTTGCCGAGGCTGAAACGAGTATCGAAAACCTGATGAAAGCGATCGAGATGGGAATCATCACCGAGACCACCAAAAACCGATTGATCAAGCTCGAGGATCGGAAAAAGGAACTTGAGGTCAGGCTGGCTTCGGAGGCGATCAAGAAGCCTATCCTGACAAGGGAACAGATCGTTTTCTGGCTTCAGCGATTCAGAACCTTCGATCCAAAGAATCCGAAGCACAGGAAAAACATGATCGACAGCTTTGTCAGCGCGATTGTGCTGTACGATGACAAGATCATCTTCTACTTCAACTATAAAGAGAACGCCGAAACCCTTTATCAGAAGGATTTGGAGGATTTTTCGGATTTATTCGTCTCTGCTCCACCAAACGAGTATTGGACGAACACCTACTTCTTCTGCGGAGGCTTCGCGGTAAGGGTTTCGATCTAATACTATTACAAAAGCACCGTTTCGAGAAATCGAAGCGGTGCTTTTGTTTTTGCGTTTATTCGTAGGTATATTATACATAATGAAAAACAAAATAATGCAACTGTATCTTTTATGATATCTTAATTTATGTTATTCGGGACGGTATCGCCGTTCTCCCGGCGCGACAGCGCCTGCCGTGTGACAAAAATCTTCTCCGCGAGCTCATCCTGCGACAGGCCGTTCTTTGTCCTCAGCTCATATATCACGTCTTTTGTGTTCATAAAATCCCTCCTTTGTACTCATTCTAATACACAACACAGCGATAATCAAGCAACCGATTGTTGCCGGAAAGAAAAATCTTCGACTGCATATAACGTACTCGCGTTATCCGGGCTATTTGCGAAAATAATCAAAGCAGAGAAAAAACAGCAAAAGTTTTTTATTTTCCCGTACTGCGATTGACAGAGCTAATATTACAAATCGTATAATATTTTTTGATATTTCAAATAAAGAAGATAGGATAATTCTGTTAAAAAAATTATGGAAAACTCGGAAAACTCGTCATTTTTAGGTTGTAACGGCTTATCCAGTACCCTTTACAGGGTGAGTTATTCCACTTTTCCACAGAGTTATCAACATTCTTATTGAAAAATACGAATAATACAAACTGTATATTTTCTAAATAATAATTATCCTTTGAAATAATCCGCGGCATGTCCCGCATACACTACAGCGGAGGGATGTACATGCCGAAGAGGATGCTTCTATGGAGCGAGATATCGGGCGCGGTCGCGGTATACGCGGCGGCGGTGTTCCTGCACTTTGCCTACGCGATCAGCGGCGGGTCGGCGCTGTGGATGGTGTTCGGCGCGGTAAACGAAAGCGTATGGGAGCACGTCAAGATCTACTCGGAGGCGTATACCGTGTGGGCGCTGCTGCAGCTGTGCTGGATCAAGGTACCGTTCAGGCGCTATGCGGTCGCGAAGTGCGTCGGACTTTACCTGCTGATGGGGCTGATGATCGGCTTTTTCTATACCTACACCGCCTTTACGGGTCGGTCAATCCTGCTCATCGATATCCTGTCATCGGTGGTGTTCACGACCCTCTCGCAGGCGGTCTCATATCTGTTGACGGTAAAGGGTGAGAAGCTTGAGGAGTACTATCACCCCGCCTTGATGCTCCTGCTCCTGTACTACCTGATGTTCTTCTCATTCACGGTATTCCCGCCGAAGCTCGGACTGTTTCGCGACCCGCTCGGCGGAGGGTACGGGATCGCCGGATTACGGGTGGTTTAAGCAAAAAACGCTGTGATTCGTTAAAATAACCGAATAGATGTGCCGATAAAGCCTGATTTTCCCTGTCTATTTTTCCTTTTATTCCGAGAGAGAAACAAACTTCCTGCCTATACATGGTATACTAAACTGGTGTAGGTATAATCAGTATGTTATGGTAAAGGAACGCTTATGGCAGATTACAAGCAGGAAAAATATCAGAACGACGAACTGTTGATCGGGCGCAATCCGATCGCGGAGGCGCTGTCCTCGGGACGCTCCATCATCAAGATCATGATCGCCAAGGGTACCGCCTCAGGTCCCGCCGTCGAGATCGCCGCCAAGGCGAAGAAGGCGGGCATACCCGTGCAGGAGGTCGACCGCAAGAAGCTTGATTTCATGACCGGCTCGGCGGCTCATCAGGGAGTCGCGGCGCTGTGCGCGATGAAGGAATACTCCTCGGTAGAGGATATCCTCAAGCTCGCCGAAGAACGAAATGAAGCACCCTTTATCATCATTCTCGACGAGATCGAGGACCCGCACAACCTCGGGGCGATCATCCGCTCGGCGGAATGCGCGGGCGCTCACGGCGTCATCATCAAGAAGCGCCGCAGTGCAGGGCTGACCTACACCGCCTACAAGGCGTCGGCAGGAGCACTGGAGTACCTGCCGGTCGCGAGAGTGACCAACATCGCCGATACCATCGACGAGCTTAAAGCTCGCAATATCTGGGTCTACGGCGCTGATATGGACGGCGAAGATTACCTGAAAACCGACTTCAGCGGCGGCGTCGCGCTGGTCATCGGCAACGAGGGCAAGGGGATCTCCCGCCTCGTACGCGAGAAGTGCGACGTGATCGTATCGCTCCCCTTAAAGGGACGCATCAACTCGCTGAACGCCTCGGTCGCCGCAGGCATCCTGATGTATAAGGCAGCCGAAAAACGATAACTACCGCTCCCCTACGGGAGCTTACGATAGAGAAAGGAGATGAGAGCATGAGCATATTCCGCAAGCTGATGGACGTGGATAAGATCAAGGACAGGTTCAGGAAGCAGAACCCCTCCGAGATCGCAGACGAGGCGGAGGACGCGGTCGTACAGATCACGACAGACGATGATACCTCAACAGCGGAACCGCCCGCAGGATCCCCCGCCGATCAGCCCGCAGAGCCCGCCGAGAGCGAGTCCGAATCAACTGAAGAATCAGAAACGGAATACGATTCATCCCCGCAGAATCCCGATACCCCGATGGAGGAGATCTACTCCACCAAGGATAAACATGTCAAGTACCGCCGCCAGCAGCCGCTGGAAGCGGAGGCAGCCGCCAAGCGTACCGCCGCCGCCAAGGACGAGCTCAAGAGAGGAAAGCTGGAGTTCTGCTTCGACGACGAACCCGACGCGCCCGAGGTGAAGCTCGAAGCCGAGCTCGATCCCGACGCGGTCGTTGCGGAAGACATCATCGAGGATATCGTCGACGTCAAGAAGCTCAAGGGCATCTTCGTACGCGATGTCGACGATATCGACGTCAGCCTTGAGCCCGACGCCTACCCTCCCGCAGATACCGAAAAGCCGCGCGAGAGCACACAGGAGTCCCATACCCCCTCTTCCTCCGACGTGATTGTCGCCAAGGTACCCGCGTATCAGCACGAGAGCGCCGTGGATAATATCTATCTGAAGGCGGGACGCTTCACCGACGTGGTCGAGAGCGAGTATGACGAGTATCTGCGCTCCACCGACCCCGCCGTCTCTCATAATTACCGCTCGGCTCAGCCGGAGATAAAACCGCACCAAAGCCTGCTTTACACCCTCAGTCAGGCGGCGGCACGCCGCAAGGCGGAGTCTGAGCAGAAGCAGAAGAATAAAGAGATCATGCGTAAGAACTTCGACGAGGAACCGCCGAAATCGAAGAAGGTCAAGACCTCCTCGAAGGTAGAGAAGCTTCTCAAAAAGGCGAAGTCGGAGCAGTCGAAATCCGAGCAGGGAGTCAATCCCGCAAAAGCGGACAAGCCCGTCAAACCCCCGAAGGAGTCAAAGTCCGATCAGCTTGAGAAGAAGCAGAAGCTCACAAAGGCGGGCAGGACATTCCGCGTACTGCGCAGCCGCGCCGTATCGAAGCTCGCCGCTCCGTCGCGCTCTCAACAGGAGCGCATGCTCAGCTACAACAGCCGCGAGGATGAGGCGTATATCTCCGACCGCATCCGCAAAAATCAGCGCCGTCTGCTGATCCAGCTGGGATTGTACGCGCTGTTCACGATCGTTTTACTGTCGCTGGTTATATGGGAACGCACCTCCGGAGCCGCCGCCATCGCCCAGAAGGGCGCGGGCGCCGCACTCGCCTACTGCGCCGTCAGCACCGTGCTGTGCTGGGGCATGGGCATCATCGCGCGCCAGACGCTGATCGACGGTCTGAAGCCGCTCAGGCGCTTCAAGGCAAACAGCGCGACCCTGTTGTCCCTCGCCTATATCGCGTGCCTCTTACAGGGCATCGTATCGCTGTTCACCTCGTCGTCCTTCGTCGGCGCGGATCATCACCTCTACGGCTTCATCATCGCGTTCGCACTGGCACTCGACGCCGCGGGCAGGCTGATGATGGTGCTCAGGGTCAAGAGCAACTTCGAGTTCATCAGCGCCCATTCCCCTGCCTATGCCGCGGAGCTCTTCGACGATCAGGAGACCGCCCGCCGCATGGTCAGCGGCACCACCGCCTCGCGCGGTAATGTTGCGTATCAGCATGTCACCAGCTTCTTATCCGACTTTTTGAAAATATCCTACGCGCCCGATCCCAGCGAGGAACATTCGGGCAAGACCGCTCCCATCGCCGTGATCAGCGCGGTCATCGTCGCGATCCTGTACGCGATCCTGTTCAAGAGCGTTCAGGGCGCCGTCTCGGCGCTGACGGTCATGCTCTGCGTAGGCATCCCGTTCACCGCGATGATCGCGGGAAACCTGCCGATGCTCCTGTTCAGCCGCCGGATGCTGGACGAGGACGCAATGGTCGCGGGCTATCCCTCGGTCAGACAATTCTGTGATACCTCAGCGCTGATCCTCACCGCAGCCGATCTCTTCCCTTCGGGCTGCGTGACCATCGAACAGCTCGTACCCCTCCAGCAGTACCGCGTGGAGGAGGGGCTCCTGATGGCGGCGGCTGTCCTGCGTGAGGCAGGCTCGCCGATCGCCCCCGCCTTTGACGAGCTCGTCATGGAGAACAAGGGCGTGCTGCCCTCGGTCGAGAGCGTGATGTATGAAGATCAGAGCGGACTGGTCGGCTGGATCGGCGGCGAACGCGTGCTGATCGGCAACCGCAAGCTGATGGATCGCTACCATATCAGCATCCGCGAGGACTTCCCGATCAGTAAAATGAAGAAGCTCGAGAAGCACACCACCTACATCGCTGTCTCGGGACAGGCTGTCGCCGTGATGGCGCTCAACTACAGCGCGGCTCCCATCACTAAGGAGCAGGTGCAGAAGGCTGAGCACGCGGGACTGGCGCTGATCGTCAGCACCACCGACGCAAACGTCACCGACGACCTGATCGCCTCTGTATACGGACTGTTCCACCGCTCCGTCAAGGTCACCACCCCCGGCTATACCAACGTCATTGACGAGGCGACCGGCAGCGTGGAGGAAGCCTCCCGCGCCTTCATCGCCACCCGCGGACGTATCGGCTCGCTGGCGCGCGCGATCGGCGGCTGTATCGGCGTAAAGACCAACATCAACCTCGGTATCGCAATTGAGATCTTCGGCACGATCTTAGGTTTGATCCTGTGCGCTACGCTGGCGCTCTATGCCTCCGTTGCCCGACTCTCGGTCGTGGAGCTGATCATCTACATCGGCTTCTGGACTGCCGCGACCGTGATCGCTGAGCTCATTCGACGGCCGTAGCATCCGTTCATTGGTTTATTGTGATTATCCGCAGCCCTGAACGCTCATGTTCGGGGCTTCGCAATGACTGTTTATAAGGAGAAAAGTTATGTTAATTGCACCTTCCCTGTTATCCTGTGATTTTTCGATCTTCCGCGACGAGATCATCCGCGTCGATGAGGCGGGAGCCGACATCATGCACCTCGACGTCATGGACGGTCACTTTGTCCCGAACCTGACCTTCGGCGCGCCCGTCATCAAGAAGCTCCGCAGCGCGACCGACAAGCCCTTCGACGTGCACCTGATGATCTCTGAGCCCCACCGCTATATCAATGATTTTGCCGACGCGGCAGCGGATATCATCTCGTTCCATACCGAGTGCGACTCCGATATCGCCGAGACCCTCGACCTGATCGAAAAGCGCGGCGTCAAGCCCGCCCTCGCGATCAAGCCCGGTACCCCGGCCGACACCGTCCTGCCGTATCTCGACAGGCTCTACATGGTGCTGGTGATGACCGTGGAGCCCGGCTTCGGCGGTCAGAGCTTCATGCCCAACATGATGGAGAAGGTCACCTTCCTGCGTAAGGAGATCGCCGACCGCGGACTCGAGACCCTGATCGAGGTGGACGGCGGTATCGCCAAGAACACCATCGCCACCGCCGCGAAGGCAGGCGTGGATATTTGCGTAGCGGGTACGGCGGTATTCGGCGCGCCCGACGCAAAAGCCGCCATCGACGAGCTCAAGGCGCTGTGCGGATGAGGGAATACAAAATATATGAGTAAGCTCACAAAACGTATTATTGTTTCTGTAATATTTATTTTTGTAATAAGAATTCTATGCCGAATGGTAGAAATCTTACGTCAAGAAGGGGCAGCACTCAACTCTGTATGGTTATTTGCAGTTATAACTATTGGATCTCTCGTTTGTGGTTTTGGTTTTTATTTAAGCAAAATCGTCAAGGAGCATTCTAAGTTTTGGTACAATTTCCTTAAGTACTTTATACCTAACTCCGAACTCTCATTTTACCTTCATTCACCGTCACGGCAGGGTCACTGTCATCGCAGAGGTCGGGAATCCCACTTTTGCAAGTCACCGTTTTTGCGGGTATAATCAAACTGAAAAAGGGCATAATAAAAAGCAGGAGCGTTTGCCCCTGCTTTTTCGTTTGCTTAACGGAATCAGTTCGCCAGCAGATTGCCGTCGCCGTCGTACTTGTACTCGACATAGTTACCGTCGCTGTCCTTGACGTAGGTGATGTAATACAGCATCTTATCCTCACCCTCGTACCTGGTGTCGCGGGTGATCTCGCCGCTCTCGTCATACTCATAGACCTCGCGGTCGGTGACGACATTCGCACTGTCGTAGTTAGTGACAGAAGTCGGTTTACCCGCCTCGTTATACTCGGTAACGGTCACCTTTACGACCGAACCGTTCTTATCGAGCTCGGTGTACTTGGTGGGCTTACCTTCGGAATTTCTCTCCCAGAGGAGCTGGTACGAAACCGCGCCGGAAGCGTCGTAGATGATGTTGCGGATCTCGTTGCCGTTCGCGTCATACTCGTAGACGGTGGAGCTGAGCAGCTTGCCGTTGACGTCGTAGGAATCGTTGCGGGTGATCCTCTGCTGCGCGTCATACTCATTCTTATAGTAGCCGGTAGGCTTACCGTCAGCGTTCATGCTGTAGGGAGTCAGACCGTCGGGGATCGACGCGGCGGTCGAATCGGCGGTGCTATCTGTGTTCTTTTGACAGGCTGACAGCGATAGGACGGATAATACCATCAGAACAGCCAGTAGTGAAGCAACTAACTTTTTCATGATTTTTCTCCTAAATATCGTGTTCCTAAAAATGTACATATAAATCGAAAGAATGATTTATATGGGTATTATACCAAATTTCAGCGATTTAGTCAACCTGCATATTTCGGAGGGGTTTTTATGGCGTTAGTTGTCGAAAAAAACAAGATCGGGCTGAGTTGTCCGATCGACCTGTACGGACGGGGGATTCCCGCCCTGAGCATCACGACAGAGGGAGATTCTCTGCCGAAGGAGAGCAGTCTGTTCAGCCCTTCTCTCGCGAAAGTCGCCGCGGCGCTGAGTATCTCGGCGGGAGATGAGCGAATGGTAAAAGAGAACCTCAGCGCCCTTCATTACGGCGATCACGTTGTCATAGATCGCCCCGACCGGCTTTGGATGATCATGGGCAGCCGCATCAGGGACAATATGCTCGAGACCGCCGTCGCGATCCGCGGGAGCGAGGGAGGCGAGTGGCTCTCTAACTTCGATATCGGCTACAGCGCGGAGCACAGCGGCTTCGGTAAAGCCGCGGATATCGCCGAACAGGAACTAACGGATTATCTCTTCACCCGACTGATCGGGACTCAGCCGCGATTCTTCATCACAGGCTACAGCCGCGGCGGAGCCGTGGCGAATATTCTCTCCAAGCGCCTGTGCGACCGCTTCGGTACCGACAGCGTGCGCGGCTATACGCTGGCTTCGCCCGCAGTGACCGTCAGCCGCCGTCAGGCACGCTACAACAGCATCTTCAACCTTATCAGAGCGGAAGACTTCTTCACCCGCGTACCCCTCGAGAACTGGGGCTACACGCGCTACGGCAAGGATGTCCCGCTGACGGGAGATATCAGCGACGGCTACCGCGCGCTGACCCGCGAGGACTACGCAGGCTTCTCAAAAAGAGGCGAGGTCGACAGCCTGATCGCCGCCGTGATGCGCCTCGCGCCCAACGTCCCCGCCTACTACAAACGGCGTCGCGAGGTGGGCGGCAAACCGCTGAGCCTGTATGAATTCATGAGGGAAGTCTCGGGGATAACGTCGGGGCACCCCGAAGACGCGGGCGACGTGTTCCTGAGCGCGATGGTCAGCGATTACTCCGACCTGACGGAGCTGCTCTCTGCGGGCATGGAGCTGACGGAGCTTATGACCTGTACGGGCACGCCGCGATGCTCGATCGCCGACAGCCACAGTCCCGCCGCCTACCTCTCGGCTATAAAGCTCACGCTTTGAACTTTAAGCGTTAAGCATTTTCCCGTACTCCCTCACCCTAGCCAGCATGATCTTATTCGCCGTGATCAGCCTTCCGTACTCGCCCAGCAGCCGCTGCTGCGCGCGGGTAGGGCTCTGTACGGGCAGGAGAACGTACATTTCGCGAAAGCGGAACAGCGTAAAGCTGAGCCCGTTCTCCCGATTCATCCAGTCGAGCAGGTCGTCGGTATGCGTAAACACGCACATCGTATGCGGACAGCCTCCCTTGACCCGATAGATGCGGCGGCGGGCGGGTCGGACGGAGATCAGCAGCAGGCAGCCCTCCGCCGAGGGCAGGGCTTCGACCAAGAAGCTCCTCCCCCGCGGGCTGAACGCGCACCTCTGTCCCACATGGTACAGAAGCCGCTTCAATCCGCTCTGCACGCTGCTCAGCTCCGACTGTGAGCCGAAATCGAGCCGGTAATCCTCGAGATCATCCGCCGCCATCGCGACCAGTATCGTACCCTGACTGAGTCTGTCGATCCTCATAGAACCCCTCCGAAGAGCCGAACCAAATTCGGCGTTACTGCCACCATCATACACGCCCCGCGTACCGTACGCAAGCGGGAATGGCTGGATGGAAACCATTACCATCTTATGCGCCGCGACGGATCATGTGACGGTGAAATGGGAGTTATACTAATTTCAAATAAAACCCTTTAACATCTATTGCGTTGCGTCGGGGCGATGCTCGATCCTGAGCTTCGGTCGGTTGCGGAATTACGCATGCAGTCATATTTCTATTGACACTGGGGGTCACATATTGTAAAATTTTGTCATATACATATCATAAAAAAAGACATCACAGGAGGTACGAATATGGGTACGGAATGGCTGAAGGATTCGGTATTTTACGAGGTATATCCCCAGAGCTTCTACGACAGCAACTCCGACGGCATCGGCGACCTGCGCGGTATAGCGCTCAAGCTGGATTACATCAGGGAGCTGGGCTGTAATGCACTGTGGATCAACCCAATCTATGACTCTCCCTTCATGGACGCGGGCTACGACGTGCGCGATTATAAGAAGATCGCCCCCCGCTACGGTACGGAGGACGACTTCAAGCACCTGCTGGATGAAGCGCACAAGCGCGGCATGAAGATTCTGCTCGATCTCGTGCCCGGTCACACCAGCGACACCCATGAGTGGTTTCAAGAATCGAAAACCGGCTATCCGAACGAGTATGACAACCGCTACATCTTCACAAAAAGCGTCTGGGACGCCCCGCCCGAATACCGCCTGATGTGCGGCGTATGCGAGCGCGACGGCAACTATCTGGTCAACTACTTCTCCTCTCAGCCGGCGCTGAACTACGGCTTTCACGAGGTCAAATACCCCGCGTGGCAGTTCTCCGCCGACTCCCCCGAGGCATGGGACACCGTCGAAGCGCTCAAGGACATCATGCGCTTCTGGCTCAACAAAGGGATCGACGGCTTCCGCGTCGACATGGCGGATTCGCTGGTGAAGAATGATGACGAAAAGATCTCCACTGCGAGGATCTGGCGCGATATCCGCTTGATGATGGATGCGGATTATCCCGACGCGGTACTGGTCTCGGAGTGGAGCGATCCACTGCGCGCCATCGTCAACTCGGGCTTTCACGCCGACTTCTACCTCGATCATCAGGGCAACGGCTACAACAGCCTCTTCCGCAAACGCTTCGGCGACGGCGATAACCTCAGCTTCTTTGCCGATCACGCCCACGGCGACATCGAGGAGTTCCTTGCGGACTACATGCCCGCCTACCTGTGCTCCCACGAGCACGGCTACATCAGCTTCATCACCAACAACCACGATATGCCCCGCGCACCGTTCTACATGAGCGACGAGATCATACGCCTCACCCACGCCTTCATGATGACGATGCCCGGCGTGCCGTTCGTCTACTACGGCGACGAAATCGGGATGATCTACCGCACCGATCTGGTCAGCAAGGAGGGCGGCTTCTCGCGCACCGGCTCGCGTACGCCCATGCAGTGGGATCACACGAAGAACCTCGGCTTCTCCGACGCTGATGAGGACATGCTCTATCTGCCGGTCGACGACCGTGACGAGGCGCCTACCGTCGAGAGCCAGACGGGTACACAGGGCAGCATCTACGAGAACCTCAAAGCCCTGATCGCCCTGAGGAAGGAGTTCCCGGAGCTTAGCAACGACAGCGAGTTCGAGATCGTCTACGCGAAAAGCCACGGCTACCCCTTCGCATACCGCCGCGGCAGCTTCGTCGCCTTCGTCAACCCCTCGGACGACGACCGCACGATCGAATACCGCATGGACGGCGCAGAGATCGCCTACATCATCGGCGGCTGGTCGGCGGATGAAAACACCGTCACGGTCAACGCAAGAAGCTTCCTGCTGATCAGACACAGCTGAAGAGTTAGAAATGAGGAGTTAGGAATGAATGGCGGGCAAAACCCGCACCCAATTGATAATACGTTTGATATAACAATAACGTCTGCGACCCGATACAGAGTCACAGACGTTTCTTCATGCAGTAGTTATACTAATCCAAAAGCCGTCAGGCTTTCCCAAAATTCCTCATTCCTCATTCATTTACGCGTTTTCCACTACGCGCATGGCGACAGCGGTGATATCGTCGTCGTGGGCGTTCTCGCGGCGGCGGCGGGCTTCCTCGACGATATGCCGCGCGAGTTCCTCGGCGGAACCCCGGTGCCACGAGTCGATCAGTTCGACGATCCAGTCGACCGCGCCGACCATCACGCCGTCGGAGACCATCACGATCCAGTCGTCGGCACTGAGGACGAGGTCGTCCGTGACGAACCGCGCCTCGTTGAGGATCCCGAGAGGCAGAGAGGGCATGTCCTTTTGCAAAATGTTCCCCGAGCGGCGAACGAAGGTCGTGCATGCGCCCGCCTTCATCAGCCTGACCCTGCCCGTGAAGCAGTTGAAGTCGATAAGGTCGAGGGTCGCGAGGCTCTCCTCCTCGCTCTTGATCATCAGCGAGGAATTGACCACAGCTAGCGAGCAATCATAGCTCAGCCCCGCCTTGCAGAGCTTACTCATGATGCTGACCGCCATGTTGGAGTCTACAGCGGCTCTGCCGCCCGAGCCCATACCGTCCGAGATCATCGCCACGGTGCTGCCCGCGCCGTTTGAGAAATAGTTCAGGCAGTCGCCGCACAGCTCGCCGTTGTCGCAGACATGCTGGGATGAACCGATCTCGAGGTCATAGAGCGGCAGCTCACACATCACCGCCCGCGCTCTGTCGCCCTCGAAGCTCAGCGAGGGCTGTTCAAAGTATCGCCCGCAGGCTTTGCCGACCTCACGGCATAACTGCTGTTGAGACAGCGCCGTCTTGCGCCCGACGGCGAGCTCCAGCTCCACCGTCATCCCGCCCACGGTACCCGTCCGGCAGGAGCAGTCCACCACGGTCATCCCCGCGACGGATAACGCCTCGATCACACGCTCGGAGCAGGCGGTATCGTAGCCCTCCGCCTCGTCGAACTCGGTCGCAAGGTCATGAAGGATGTCGCTCAGCCCCGCAAACTGACCCGCGATCACGCTGCGCACCTGGGTGATCCTGTGCCGCGCCGCCTCGAGCTGACGGTACTCCCGATAACTCCGCGTGATACTGCGCGCAAGCTCGCCCGACTTACAGCAGCGCTTGAGAAAACGATCCTCGATATCGCCCGCCCCGACCGCCGCGTTCTCCTTCAAGAGCTCCGTCAGGCGGTGGAAGTCATCGAGGGTCATGTCGCGCTGCTTCTCCCAGCAATAGACGCGCAAACCGCAGCCGCGGCAGGTATCCTCGGCGGCGTGCTCATAGATCCAGTCGGCATTCGGTTCATACAGTCGCGAAAGCTTGTCCGACACCGCCGTCACGCAGGAGCTGACGTTCTCCAGAGCGCCCGCGCAGTGGTCGAGGCGCATGGTCACGTTGCGCCGTACCGCCTCCTGCGAGACCGCAGCGCTGTCGTCGGTGAAGATTACGGAGAGAAAGTTGCCCGCGTTCTTAGGGATCAGAAGGAACACGACGGAGGCGATAGCGGTCTCCAGCGCGATACTCGCCACCATCCCCTGCTCGGGAGAGGCGACCGCGAACATCGTATTGCATACGAGCGCCGAGAACACGACGGCGACCTTGCCCATCGGGGCAAGGAGACCGCCGATCAGCCCCGTCAGCGCATATCCTGCCGCGAGGAACAGCCGACCGTCATCCGACAAAGCAAACACCGCGCCCGTCGCCACACCCGCGATGCTCCCGCCCTTGACAGAACCGTAACGCGCGAACAGCAGTACCGCCAGCACGGCGAGCAAGCGCCCGACCGACACCGTGCCGATCAAGAGCGGCGACAGCGACAACAGCAGGATGCATCCCGTCATCGACAGGCACGCGAGCTCCTGCTGAGAGAAGCCCGACAGCGCCCGCCGCGACTCAAACATCCGCGCCGTACGGCTCATGAAGTAAGCGCCCGCAGCGGCGATCAGCGCCTCGATCACGCACTCGTACACCTCGGACAGCTCCGACTGATTCGAGAAGGTCAGCGCGATCCCCGTCGCAAAGATCGGGATAAACGCTACGGCGGCAGGATACAGACGACTCTCGGAGACCTTCTTCAGCTCGTGGAACACCCAGCGAATCGCGCCGACAGCGATCACCACCGCGATATAACGGAAAGAGGACAGCGGAGAAGAGAAGAGGTAGCTCAGCGCCGCGCCCAGCATACCCGACGGCAGATAGCGAAACGGCAATGCCGCCGTAAACGACGCGCCGAAGGGCGACAGCTCCCCCAGCGTTGCGCCGCGCGAGATCACCGCTCCCGCGATGAAATAGCTCACGTGCAGTGCCGCTTCACGCGCCACCCGCCGCACGCCTCGGTCGGAGGCGTCCTTATGTACGGCTTGTACAACAGACATAACAACATTCCTTTCGGTTCTGATACAGTTTGAGGATTTACTATCAGTATAACGGATAGGGACATGCCGTTTTGTCGCCGTGTGGCGGTCAGTTTAGGGAATGTTTTCGCGCTTTGAGCAGAGCGCAAGGGGAATCCAGTGAAGAGAGAAGAACGAAATAGTTTAATGAGGAATCGTTATAAATTAGGAACGAGGAATGAGGAATTATCGGAAAGCCTGACGGCTTTTGAATTTCAATAAATGACTGCATAAAGAAACGTCTGCGACTCCGTATCGGGTCGCAGACGTTGTTGTTATTTCAAACGTATTATAAATCGGGTGCGGGGGATTCCCCCTAAGGGGAGGTGTCGCAAAGCGACAGAGGGGAGCTGTCTCTGGCTGAGGAATCCCGCCCTTCATTCCTAATTCTTTACTCACCTCAGGCTCTCTACGGCGTGCTTTCCGCTGAGGGCGGCGATGGGCAGTCCGCCGGGCGGCTGGAGCCACTGACCCGCCAAGCGCACGTTATCGAGCCCTCTGATCTCGTTGCCCTGTTCACGGGGAAGGTACTTCGAGGGCAGGACAAAGCTCATGAACGAGCCGATCTGGGAGCCGACATAGCGGCGGTAGGACGCGGGCGTCCATGTATCGAGCAGAGTCAGCCTCCCGCTGAGCGCGGGATACTGCTTGATCAGCAGTTCTTCGATGATCGCCGCGGTATCGTTCTTGAACGCCGTATATTTCTCGCGATCCTTCGCGCGGGCTCGGATCAGGGCGCGGGAGGTCTTCTCTCCGCAGTAGACCATCACCTGCAAGAGCGACTTTCCCTCGGGGGCATAACCCTGCTCGTGGGAATCGTTACGAACGAGCAGATACTTCGCGTGCATCTTCTTCTGATACTCCACGGGGATATAAAGGGTCACATCGCCGTCAAAGGGCAGTTGCTCGGATTCGACGCCGAACGCGCAGTGATAGGCGGAGAAACGCCTGAGCTTACGGTATCTCTCACGCAGCATTTGAGGCATCTTGACGTCCGTCAAGGCGCCGAAGATCCGCGCGGGGTCGACCGTGAGGATGAAGCTGTCGGCAAAGAGGATATCGCCGTCCGCGAAGGTAACGGATACAGCCCTGCGGCGCTCTGTATTCAGTCGGGCGGCCTTCTTACCCGTCAGAAGGGTACCGCCGAGGGAGGTGAAGCGCCCGATCAGCCGCTGCGCCATTTGTTCCGACCCTCCGTACGGCAGATCGGCGCTGTCGCCGCAGTAGTTCGCGATCACATAGAGCAATCCCAACACGCCGAAGTTCTCAGGCAGGAACGACATAAAGAAATGGCGCAGGGTCGGGTTCTTGAAGCGACGGCTCAGCTCGCTGAGCGACAGGAGGTAATACTTGATCAGGTTCGGGACGGAGGACACGAGCTGTCCGAGCGGGATCTCCTCGTCGTGATCCTTACCCGCGATCCCCAAAACGCCTTGGAGTGCCTTGACCGCCTTGATAAAGGCCGTGATCTCCTTGCCGTCATCGGGAGAGAGCGCGAGCATAGAGGCGTACAGCGCGTCGATATCTCGGTCGAGCGCCATCCGACCCTTGCCGTTGACAAAGGTGTACAGCGCCGGTCGGCGGTAGATCTCGCCGTCAGCACCCGTCAGCACGCCGAGGTCGCGCCACAGCTCATACAGGTCGGTATGCGGGTTGGTACCGGTCAGCCAGTGGATGCAGTTGTCGATATGGTAGCCGCCGCGCTCCCACGCAGTCAGGCAGCCTCCTGCGATCGCATGCTGTTCACAGACGGTCGCGTGGAAACCGCTCAGCTGGGCACAGATCCCCGCCGAGAGCCCCGCGACGCCGCCGCCGATGATCAATACTTCTTTCATAAGCGCCTCCGTGTCGTATATCTACTACCAATCATACCGTTATCCCGCCGTTTTGTCAATCATCGGATCACAGAAAAACTCCCCGCAGGGCGATAACCCTGCAGGGAGATTGAAAGTGAAGCTTTAAGCAATAAAGTCGTTGCAGTATTCGAGCTGAGTCACGTCGCTGAGGTTACCGTCGGCGTCCTTCGCCTGAACGCACATGAGATAATCCCCACCGGAATCCAGAAGCATATCGTGATCCATCACGATCTCGGTATCCGCAGAGAAATCGCGGTACAGATAGGCGCAGCCTTCGCTGTCGTAAAGGAGTCGCCATTGTGTGTCACCGGAACAAGAAACGTAACGCTCGAAATTCGCGATATCCTCATCATTCAGTCCGGTCTTCGGCATCCCGTACATAGTTTCGCCACGATAGACACTGACCGCGAAGGTATAGGGCACGGTACCGCCCATTGCCTCGACCAGCAGGGTCGGTGTAAAAACGTTATACTGTTCCCTGAATCGCACGGACTTCATGCTCAGCTGATCGTAAGGATAATCCTCGACCACACGATAACTCCAGATATGATCCTCATGGAAGAAGCCCTGCCGGTTGTAGGCTTTGACGCTGATCGTGTACGAACCGGCACTGTCGAAGGTATAGGTCAGGGTGTTCTGCTCCGAGCGCGGCTGAACGAGCTCGCCGTCGATATAGAAGGCGTAGGTACTGTCCGCCGCCTCGCTTTCGTACATCTCAGCGGTGAAGGTCACCTGTGTACCTGCCGCCGCCTTACCGGAGTCAAACGACGGATAAAAGCTCTTGAGCGTGAACCAGTATTCCGCAATG
Organism: uncultured Clostridia bacterium; assembly: GCA_947166135.1. Lineage (GTDB taxonomy): Bacteria > Bacillota > Clostridia > Oscillospirales > Acutalibacteraceae > Ruminococcoides. Next base: position 23,154 of record CAMVDB010000022.1, read on the forward strand.
CCGCCGACGCTCTCGGGAGTCGGTATGTGGGAGAGATCGCGCTGCAGCCATGTCACATCAACCTCGGACACTTCGCCGTCGTGGTCATAATCCGCCATCGGGAGCGAATGTTCGTCCAGCTCTATAATACGCGCCAGATGTCGCTGGATCAGGGTCACGTCGATACTGTCGACCGTACTATCCCAGTTGACGTCGCCGCAGAAGTAGGGCGCCGGTACGGCATGGGCACTCAGTACACCAAGGCCTGCGCAGATCGCGCAGACCAGAATCAAAGCAATCATCTTTTTCATGACAAAATCTCCAAAAGATATTTTATTTTTAATTATACTATAGAAAAAAACAAGTCCTACTGAAAAAAAGCTCGTGTAAAAAAGGGCGCTCGTATTTGTGAAAGCTGCTTCATCCGATGCGCTGATAATCGAATAGTAAACGCTAAAAACTCAGGCTTGTGCTTGACAAGCCTGCGTATCTAACCAATTATGCCTGCGTTGCGGCGATGACCGCCTTGATGGTGTGCATGCGGTTCTCAGCCTCGTCAAAGACGATGGACCGATCACTCTCAAAGACCTCGTCGGTGACCTCCATACAGTCGATACCGAAGCGGTCATGGATCTGCTTACCGATCGTGGTATTCAGATCATGGAAAGCGGGCAGACAGTGCATGAAGCGGCACTGCGCGCCGGCGTTATCCATCAGCGCCTTGTTCACCTGATAGGGGCTGAGATCGCGGATGCGCTCCTCCCAGACTTCATCCGGCTCTCCCATGCTGACCCATACGTCGGTGTAGATCACGTCGGCGCCCTTGGTGGCAACCATGGGATCCTCGATGAACTCAAGGGTCGCGCCGGTCTCTTCGGCGACAGCCTGACACTGCGCGACGAGCTCCGCGTCGGGGAAATACTTCTTCGGCGCACAGGCGACAAAGTGCATCCCCATCTTGGCACAGCCGACCATCAGGGAGTTGCCCATATTATAGCGCGCGTCGCCCATATAAACGAGCTTCTTACCCTCTAAGGAGCCGAAATGCTCGCGGATAGTGAGAAAATCGGCGAGGATCTGGGTCGGGTGGAACTCGTTGGTCAAGCCGTTATACACGGGAACGCCCGCGTACTTCGCGAGCTCCTCTACGATCTGCTGACCGTAGCCGCGGTACTCGATACCGTCGTACATTCTGCCGAGCACACGCGCGGTATCGGCGATACTCTCCTTCTTACCGATCTGGGAGCCGGAGGGGTCGAGGTAGGTCGGATGCATACCGAGATCGGCAGCGGCTACCTCGAACGCACAGCGGGTGCGGGTAGAGGTCTTTTCAAAGATCAGAGCGATGCTCTTGCCCTCGCACATACGGTGCGGTATACCCGCCTTCTTCTTCGCCTTCAAATCGGCGGCGAGGTCGAGCAGCCCCGCGATCTCGTCGGGGGTAAAGTCCAGCAGCTTTAAGAAATGCTTGTTTTTCAGGTTCATACTATCACCACCAAATTATTGTAGCTTAAAGCTTAAAGCTTAAAGCTCAAAACTTAAAGCTCAAAACTTAAAGCTTAAAACCCAAAGCTTAAAGTTAGAAATAATAAAACAATGTGTATATAAAGCTTTCATCATCAGCGCTTTCGGCTTTATCCCAGCGCTGCGATGATCACATCGACCGCCTTCTCGAGCAGATCCATAGGGATATTCAGCGGGGGGAGCAAACGCAGCTTCTCCTTAGCGGAAAGGCAGAGAACGCCGTTCTCCATACATGCGGCAAGCACCTCGGAGACAGGCTTCCGAGGCACGATACCGATCATCAGACCCAGTCCGCTGACAGTATAACCCGCCTGCTCGACTCTCTCCTTGATATACCTGCCCTTAGCGGCAACATCAGCCAAGAACGCCTCGTCCATACGGTTCATGACCGAGATCGCAGCGGCGGCACATACGGGATTGCCGCCGAAGGTGGAGCCGTGGTCGCCGTAGCCGAGCACGCCGCTGACGCGCTCGCTCATCAGGGTCGCGCCCATCGGCAGACCGCCCGCCAACCCCTTCGCGGTCGATACGACGTCGGGCTGAACGCCGAAGTGCATATAGGAATAGAGCTTGCCGGTACGTCCGTTGCCGGTCTGCACCTCGTCCACCATAAAGACGAGATCGTTCTCGCGGCAGAGTCGCTCGCAAGCCTGTACAAATTCCTTATCAAGGGCGTTCACGCCGCCCTCGCCCTGTACGGTCTCGATCAGGATACCGGCGACCTTGTTATCGGCGACGAGCCGCTCGAGTCCCTCGATATCGTTCGCGTCAGCGTACAGGAAGCCCTCGGTGAGAGGGGTGAACTTCGTATGGAAGTTCTCCTGTCCGGTCGCGGCGAGGGTCGTCAGCGTTCTGCCGTGGAAGCTCTTGTTGAGCGTGATAATGCTGTAATAGTCGGCGCCCTTATGCGCGGCGGCATAAGCGCGCGCGACCTTCACGGCGCACTCGTTCGCCTCGGCGCCGGAATTGCAGAAGAAAACCTTGTCCATCCCGGTGCGGGTGCAGAGAATCTCTGCCAGCTCGGCACAGGGGGAGGTGTAATAGAGGTTGGAGGTGTGCTGGAGAAGCTTCGCCTGGTTTGCGACAGCCTCCGCCCATACGGGATCGGCATAGCCGAAGGAATTGACGCCGATACCGGAGGTCATGTCGATATAGGTCTTGCCGTTATCGTCATAGCAGATTGAGCCCTCACCGGCGGCGATCGCGATATCAAAGCGTTTATAGGTATGCGCTACATAGCGCTCATCAGTCTGTTTAATGCTCATTGTTTCTCCTTTAAAGCCGAAGGCAATTTATGATAAAACCGGTCTTTTCCTCGGCGCGTTATTTCTCGTCCGCGAGAACCATCGTACCGGCGCCTTCGTCGGTCATCAGCTCCATAAGGATGGAGTGCGGTACTCTGCCGTCCATGATGATGACCTTCTGAACGCCGCGGTAGATCGCCTCAATACAGCAGCCGACCTTGGGGATCATGCCGCCGGAGATGATGCCGTCACGATAGAGGGTCTGCGCCTGAGATACCGTGATCTGGGGGATCAGGCTCTCGGGGTCGTCCTTATCCTTGAGGATGCCCGCGATATCGGTCATCATGATCAGGCGCTCGGCGTTGATCGCGCCCGCGATATAGGCGGCGGCGGTATCGCCGTTGATATTATAGGCGTTGCCGTCCTTGTCACAGCCGATGGTGGACACGACGGGGATATAACCCTTTTCGAGCAGATCCATGATCGGCTCGGGACGGATCTTCGTAACGTTGCCGACGAAGCCGAGGCGCTCGTCCTTCATCTCCGCCTCGATCAGCCTGCCGTCCATGCCGGAGATGCCCATCGCTCTGCCGCCCTTGGACTCGATCAGGTTGACGAGGGTCTTGTTGACCTTGCCGGAGAGCACCATCTGGACGATCTCGATGGTCTCCTTATCGGTCACGCGCAAGCCGTCTACAAACTCGGGCTTCTTACCGACGCGCTGCATGATATCGTTGATCTCGGGACCGCCGCCGTGGACCAGCACGACCTTGATACCGATCAGCCATAACAGAACGATATCCTGCATGACCTGCTGCTTTAACTCTTCGTTGATCATGGCGTTGCCGCCGTACTTGACGACGACGATCTTGCCGGTGTATTTCTTAATATACGGGAGAGCGGCACACAGTACCTCCGCCCTCTCCGCGTTCGAAAAATCGTTGTTCATAATTACCTCTGTTTTCATGCACAAAGTGCAAATCACGGCGAAGCCGATTCATTAAGTCCTGTAATCTCCGTTGATCTTGACGTAATCGTAGGTCAGGTCACAGCCCCAGGCGGTGGAGGAGAAATCGCCGTCGTTCAGGGCGACGAGGATCTCGATCTCCTTCTCGAGCAGGATCTCCTTCGCCTTTTCTTCGCTGAACGCGACGCCCGCGCCGTCCTTACAGACGAGGATCTCGCCCTTCTCGCTCTTAAAGCTGACGTCGATCTTATTCACGTCGACGGGAGCGCCCGAGTAGCCGATCGCGCAGAGCACACGGCCCCAGTTTGCGTCGGCGCCGAACATCGCCGCTTTGAGCAGGCTCGAGCAGATAACGGACTTCGCGACGGTCTTGGCGATATCGAGGGAAGCCGCGCCGCTGACCTGACATTCGAGCAGCTTGGTCGCGCCCTCGCCGTCGCCGGCGATCATACGGCACAGCGCTACGGTCACGGTATTGAGCGCCTGCATAAAGGCGGTGAAATCCTCGCCCTCCGAGGTGATCTCGTCGTTGCCCGCCATACCGTTCGCGAGCACGGTCACCATGTCGTTGGTGGATGTGTCGCCGTCGATAGAGATCATATTGAATGTGTTTTGGATATCGCCCGAAAGCGCCTTCTGCAGCATATCGGGAGCAATCGCAACGTCGGTGGTGATGAACACCAGCATGGTCGCCATGTTCGGATGGATCATGCCGCTGCCCTTGGCGATACCGCCGATACGGCAGGTCTTGCCGCCGCAGGTGAACTCGACCGCGACCTCCTTGGGGATCGTGTCGGTCGTCATGATACCGAGAGCCGCCTCGTGACCGCCCTCGACGCTCAGTCCCGCGACCAGCTCATCCATACCGTCCTTGATGGGTTCAAGGCTCAGGGGCTGGCCGATGACGCCGGTAGACGCCACAACAACGTCGGAGGAATCGATATCAAGCGCGCTTGATACCAGCGCCGCCATACCCTCGGCGATCTCGATACCGTCGGCGTTGCAGGTATTGGCGTTGCCGGAGTTGCAGATCACCGCCTGCGCCTTGCCGTCGGCGATATGCGCCTTGGTAACGGTCAGGGGAGCGCCCTTGACGAGGTTGGTGGTGTATACTGCCGCCGCGGAGGCGGGGATCTCGCTGACGATCAGCGAGAGGTCGTTCTTCGATGTATTTCTGCGGATGCCGCAGTGTACGCCCGAGGCGATAAAGCCCTGAGCCGCGGTCACGCCGCCGTCAATCATTTTCATATTCATATACCTTCCTTTATCATTGTCATTCCGAGGAACAGGCAATATGCCTGCGACGTGGGAATCCCCCTGTCGGAAATAACGGTTGCAGTGAAAAGCGCTTTGCTCCTCTTTGTGGGATTGCCACGCCCCGAAGGGGCTCGCAATGACGCTTTATCGGATCACCAGTCCCGTATCTTCGGGGAGACCCATACGGATATTCATGTTCTGGATCGCGGCGCCCGAAGCGCCCTTGCCGAGGTTATCGAAGCGCGAGATCAGGGTGATACGGTCGTCGCAGCCGAACGCGGCGACAGCCATATCGTCACGGCCGCTGTAGGCGGCGGCGCTGATGAAGCCGTCCTCGGTACTGTCGTCGTAACGGATCAGACCGCTCTTGTAATAATCTTTATACGCCGTTCTGATATCCTCCAGGGTGCCGTTCACATCCTCGCGCATAAGGCTCACGCTGACCTCCATACCACTGTAGTACGAGGCGACGATGGGGCTGAATACAGGCGCTTTCTCAATTCCGCAGAGCTTGACCATCTCGGGGAGGTGCTTGTGCGCCTGAGGGAGGGCATAAACGCGGGGAGCGCTGAGCAGCGGGGAGCGGTCGGGGCTCTCATACTCGGCGATCATCTTCTTGCCGCCGCCGGAATAACCGGTCAGCGAGTAGCAGGAAAGGGCAATGTCGCTCCCGATGATACCGAGCTCGACGAGCGGTCTGACCAGCGAGATAAAGCCGCTGGCGTGACAGCCGGGATTCGCGATACGGGTCGCGGCGCTGAGCTGTTCTCTCAGTCCGCTTAGCTCGGGCATGCCGTAGGTCCAGCCCTCGGCGGTACGGTGAGCCGTCGAGGTATCGATCACCACGGCGTTGGGGTTTTGGATCAGCGAGACCGCCTCGACAGCCGCCGCGTCGGGCAGGCACAGGAAACTGATATCGCTGTTGTTGAGCATTTCGGCACGCGCCGAGATATCCTTACGGAGTTCATCGGGCAGGAGCATCAGCTCGATGTCCTTACGCTCGCTGAGGCGTTCACGGATCCTCAGACCGGTCGTGCCGGCGCTGCCGTCTATAAAAACTTTTATCATTGCAATTTCTCTTTCACATATTTTATCTGCTGCTCGATCGACTGAACGGAGGTTCCGCCGACGGAGTTGCGCTTATTGACGCAGGTGTACAGGTCGATATCCTCATACAGATCCTGCTCGAACAGGTCGGAATACTCCTTGTACTTCTCGAGCGGAAGGGTCTCCAGCACCTCGCCGTTCGCGATACAATAGGCGACGATGGAGCCCGAGATCTTATATGCCGACCGGAAGGGCATGCCCTTCTTGGTGAGGTAATCGGCAAGGTCGGTCGCATTGATGAAGCCGCGCTGAGCCGCCTTCTTCATGTTCTCGGTCTTGACCTTCATGGTCGAGATCATGCCGACAAAGATCTGCAGGGACATATAGGCGGTATCGACCGCGTCGAACACGCCCTCCTTATCCTCCTGCATATCCTTGTTATATGCGAGGGGCAGACCCTTGAGGACGGTCAGAGCGCCCATCAGGTCGCCGTAGACGCGTCCGGTCTTGCCGCGTACGAGCTCCGCCATATCGGAGTTCTTCTTCTGCGGCATGATGGACGAGCCGGTGGTGTAGGCGTCGGAGAGCTCGACGAAGCCGAACTCCCAACTCGACCAGAGGATGATCTCCTCCGAGAGGCGGGAGAGGTGCATCATCAGGATGGAGAGATCAGACAGAAGCTCGATCACATAATCGCGGTCGGAAACGCCGTCGAGCGAGTTCATCGCGATATCGTCGAAGCCCAACTGCTCCGCCTCAAAGTAACGGTCGGTATCGTAGGTGGTGCCCGCTAAGGCACAGCAGCCGATCGGCGAGATATTCATGCGTCGCTTACAGTCCGCAAGGCGCTCGCGGTCACGCAGGAGCATCATGGCGTAGGCTAAGAGGTGATGACCGAACATGATCGGCTGGGCACGCTGCAGATGCGTATAGCCGGGCATGATCGCCTCCTTATAATTCTCAGCCTGTTCGGTCAGCGCGAGGATCAGGCGCTTTATCTCAGATGAGAGCTCGTCCACACGGTTCATCAGGTACATTCTGAGATCGAGCGCAACCTGGTCGTTCCTCGATCTCGCGGTATGGAGCTTCTTGCCGACGTCGCCGACGCGGCGGGTCAGCTCCTCCTCGACGAACATGTGGATATCCTCGGCGTTCATATCGATCTCGAGCTTACCCGAGGTGATATCGTCGAGGATCTTCAACAGCTCGTCACAGAGCGCGTCAGCCTCCCACCGCTCGATGATGCCCTGCTTCGCGAGCATCTGGGCATGCGCGATAGAGCCCGTGATATCCTCCTTGTACATACGGCTGTCAAAGCCGATGGAGCTGTTGAATTCGTCAGCCAGCTTGCTGGTGTCTCCGGCGGTACGTCCCGCCCACATTTTAGCCATAGAAATCTTTCCTTTATATACGCCGTGAGGGTCGGGAGATTATCCCGACCCAGATGGTTGTGTGTTGATTACTTGTTTTTCTCATCGACGACTGCCTGGACCTTGATCGGCAGACCGTAGAGGTTGATGAAGCCCGCGGAATCCTTCTGGTCATAATCGGACTCGCCGAAGGTCGCGATCTCTTCACTGTAGAGGCTATAGGGGCTGTCAACGCCCGCCTTGATGATATTGCCCTTGTAGAGCTTGAGTTTGACGTAGCCGGTAACCTTCTCCTGGGTCTTATCGACGAAGGCGGAAAGCGCCTCACGCAGGGGGGTGAACCACTGGCCGTTGTAGACGAGCTCGGCGAAGGTGATGGAAAGCCTCTGCTTCTCATGCATGGTCAGCTTATCGAGGCATATAGACTCGAGCGCCTCATGCGCCTTGTAGAGGATGGTGCCGCCGGGGGTCTCATATACGCCGCGGCACTTCATACCGACGAGACGGTTCTCGACGATATCGATGATACCGATGCCGTTCTTGCCGCCCAGCTCGTTGAGCTTTAAAATGATATTCTTCGCGGACATCTTCTCGCCGTCGATTGCGACCGGAACGCCCTTCTCGAAGTCAATAGTCACATAAGTGGGCTCGTCGGGGGCGTCGATCGGGGAAACGCCCATCTCGAGGAAGCCGGGCTTCTCGTAGGTCGGCTCGTTGTTGGTATCTTCAAGGTCCAGACCCTCATGGGACAGATGCCAGAGGTTCTTGTCCTTGCTGTAGTTGGTCTCGCGGTTGATCTTCAGGGGGATGTTGTGCGCCTCGGCGTACTCGATCTCCTCCTCACGGGACTTGATCGTCCACTCACGCCACGGAGCGATGATGGGCATGTTGGGCGCGAAGTGCTTGATCGCCAGTTCAAAACGCACCTGATCGTTACCCTTACCGGTGCAGCCGTGGCAGATCGCGTCTGCGCCTTCCTTGAGGGCGATCTCGACGAGACCCTTCGCGATGCAGGGACGCGCGGTAGAGGTACCCAGCAGGTAATCCTCGTAGACAGCGCCCGCCTTCATGGTGGGGATGATGTACTCGTCGACATACTCCTCGGTCTGATCGAGGATATAGAGCTTGGAGGCGCCGGTCTTGATCGCCTTCTCCTCTAAGCCCTCCAGCTCGTCGTTCTGACCGACGTTACCGGATACCGCGATGACCTCGCAGTTATTGTAGTTTTCCTTCAGCCACGGGATGATGATGGATGTATCCAGACCGCCCGAATAAGCGAGGACGACTTTCTTTATGTTTTCCTTGTTGATTGCGTTCATAATGTACCTCCGAATGAATATGCGTTAGATTTGTTGTTTATGCATTTATTATACATCAAATTGCATATTTGTCAAGGAATATTTGCATATTATTGCAGATTTTTGCATTTTCTGTCACCCTTGACAAATTCCGCCTATTATTATAGCCGACTTTTGGTGATTAATCAAGTCATCAGAGGGATTTTTCGCGCGCGTATCTTATACTAAGTATCCATTAAACGCTTTAACAAATTTGTTAGCGAGAAATTTCGCAGAGCAAGGCGGAGGACGCAGGCATACTGGCGTATGTCAAGGACGACAACACCGCTATGTGTTATAGGGGTCCCCGACGCGCCCCTGCGCGGTGGGGAAAGGAGGAGCCGCCACTCGAGGTCAAAGCGTACCTACCGGATACGCTTACCGAGAACGGCGAGCGACGACGCATCGCAATAAATGTTAAAGTGTTTTAATGATACTTAGTATTATATAATACTTGACAAAAGCGCATAAAGCCTCTATAATCCATAAGGATAAACA